>NZ_JASJSI010000035.1:15427-42988 GCF_030237085.1 Stenotrophomonas maltophilia group sp. Smal32 | reverse complement strand
CAGGGTTGGTCGTGTGCGCTGTCCTGCGCACACGGAAAGACCGGGGTTGGGCATCCTGCCCAACCCGCCCGAGGCATGCCTCGGGCCCATGCCGGGGACACCCCCGCCCCGCCTACCCACCCGGCCTTGGACAGATCTCTGCGGCTGACCCACCACGGGAAATCACAAGCAAGAGCAAAAGCGGGTCGCTTCGCTCACAAAGCCGAGGCCGCCAGCCATCCGCCGTTGCTGTTGCTTTTGCCTCTGCCTTTTTTCTTGATCTTCCCGTGGTGCGTGCCGGAGGCAGGAAACTGTCCAAGGTCGGGTGGGGAGGGAGGGCCGGGGCGTGTGCCGCATGGATGCGGCGACCCACGTTACATGGACGTACTTGCACCGCCCCCTGCCCTGCCTCCCCACCCGGCCAAACCCATGAACCCGGGCTTTCAGCGACCAACCCACCCCCACCACGGAGGGGCTCCGCCGTTCGCCGACCTCCGCCGAAGGCGCGCTTTCCACGGAAGAAATAATTTTTAGAGGACGTGTCGATTTCCAGCCCCCTGGTTCGTTGTACCCAGTGAAGGGCACGCACCACGCGTCCCCACGGGAGACTGCAATGAAAGTAATGGTGATCGTGAAGGCCAACGCCGACTCCGAAGCCGGCCGCATGCCCAGCGAACAGGAACTGTCCGAAATGGGCGCCTTCAACGAACAACTCGTGGCCGCCGGCATCATGCTGGCCGGGGAAGGCCTGCACGCCACCCAGCGCGGTCGCCGCATTCATTTCGGCAACGGCGCACCCAGGGTCGAGGCTGGCCCGTTCGGCCCCGCCAGCGAGCAGATCGCCGGATTCTGGCTGTGGGACGTGCGCTCGCTGGAGGAGGCCGTCGAGTGGGCCAGCCGCGCGCCGTTCGGTAGCGGGGGCACGCTGGAACTGCGCCCCCTGATCACCGCCGAAGACTTCGGTGAAGCCTTCACCCCCGGCTTACAGCAGCAGGAACAGCGTCTGCGTGCACAGCTGGAAGGTTGATCCGATCCATTTCCCCGCCGGGCATGGCCCGGCGCTGCCACCCTGAAACCCTCAACGGAGTAGTGCCATGAAACTGATTCCCTTCCTCGGCTTCAGCGGCCAGGCCCACGATGCGATGGCGTTCTACGCCAAGGCACTCGGCGGCCAGGTCACGTCGGAAATGAAGTACCGCGACATGCCGCCCTCCGATGGTTCGCCGGGCTGCAACGAGATGCCGCCGGAAACCCTCGACCACGTCGCGCACAGCCAGTTGGAGATCGGCAACGCCATCCTGATGGCCGCCGATGGCCCCGGCGGTGGCGAGGGGGGCTCGACCACCATCAATGTCGATGTCGACAGCATCGAGGAAGCCGAGCGCGTGTTCGCCGCGCTGGCCGAAGGCGGCCAGGTGCAGATGCCGATCGCCGAAACGTTCTGGGCGCACCGCTGGGGCATGTTGATCGATCGCTACGGCAAGCCGTGGATGGTCAACTGCATGAAACAGCCCTGATCCCTCTTTTCTTCATCCACAAGGAGCTTCACCGATGAGTACACCGCAACCGCAGATGATCTTCGTCAACCTGCCAGTGCAGGACCTGGAGAAGTCGAAGGCGTTCTTCACCGCGTTGGGATACAGCTTCAATCCAACCTACACCAATGACGATGCGGCCGGCATGGTCATCAGCGAGAGCATCTACGTGATGCTGCTGACCCAACCTTTTTTCCAGCAGTTCACCAACAAGCCGATTGCCGATGCGCACACCCACACGGAAGTGATCAATGCGCTCTCGGCACCCAGTCGCAAGGCCGTTGACGAGTTGGTGGACAATGCACTGGCCGCCGGCGCCAGCGAACCGCAGCCGGCGCGCGACCTGGGCTTCATGTACCAGCGCGGCTTCCAGGATCTGGACGGCCATCTCTGGGAAATCGCACACATGGACGGCGAGCCGGGCTGACGGTCGCTGCAGGGAGAACCCTCATGGCTTACGTGGATACTTACGTGCTGCCGTGCCCGCAGGACAAGGTGGCGGCTTACCGCCGCCTTGCCCGCAAGGCCGGCGCGGTGTGGAAGGACCATGGCGCGCTGCAGTACATGGAGTGCGTGGCTGACGACGTGGAACCGGGCAAGAGCACCTCGTTCCCGCGCGCGGTGAAGGCCAGGCCCGGTGAAACAGTGATCGTCGCCTTCGTGGTGTTCCGCTCGCGTGCGGCACGCGACCGCATCAACGCGAAGGTGATGGCCGACCCACGGTTGGCGTCGCTGGGCCCGAAGGACATGCCGTTCGATACCAGGCGCATGTTCTGGGGCGGCTTCAAGCCGATTGTGGAAGCGTGAGTTGCGGCGCTTGTGCGGGCCGGGCGTGCGTGCTGTGATCGGCGCATGCTCGATCCCGCACTGACGCAGCGTCTGGAGACCCTCTGGCGGATGGAGTCGCCGGTGTTGATCGCGCGCCTGGCGCGGCTGCTCGGGGGCGATGTCGGCCGTGCCGAGGAGCTGGCCCAGGACACCTGGCTGGCCGCGCTGGAGCGCTGGCCGGAGCAGGGCATCCCGGACAATCCCGGAGCCTGGCTGATGACCACTGCGCGCAACCGTGCCATCGATGTGCTGCGCCAGCACCGGCGCGTGGCGCAGCAGCATGCGCAATGGGGTGAGGAGCTGCATCCGGCCCCCTTGCCGGCGCCGGATGACAGCCAGGCGCTGGAAGATGACCTGGGGGACGACCTGCTGCGCCTGATGTTCGTGGCCTGCCACCCGGTGCTGCCTGCCGATGCGCGGGTGGCACTGACCCTGCGCCTGCTCGGTGGCCTGACCACGACCGAGATCGCCCGCGCCTTCCTGCAGCCCGAGCCGACCATCGCCCAACGTATCGTGCGCGCCAAACGCACCCTGTCGCAGAAGCAGGTGCCCTATGAAGTGCCGCGCGCGGAAGCGATGCCCGAGCGGCTGGCTTCAGTGCTGGAGGCGATCTACCTGGTCTTCAATGAAGGCTATGCGGCCAGCGCCGGCGATGACTGGATGCGACCGGCGTTGTGCGAGGAAGCGCTGCGGCTGGCGCGCATCCTGGCACATCGGCTGCCGGTACCGCCGGTTCTGGGCCTGCTGGCGCTGATGGAACTGCAGGCATCGCGCGCTGCGGCACGGACCGACGCGCAGGGCGCGCCGGTGCTGCTGGACCAGCAGAACCGAGCCCGTTGGGACTGGTTGCAGATCGAGCGCGGGCAGCAGGTGCTGGCGCGCGCGCTGGCGGCCGGTGGCGACGACGATCCCTACGTGCTGCAAGCGCGCATTGCCGCCTGCCATGCGGCTGCGCGTCGGGCTGAAGCCACCGACTGGCCGCGTATCGCTTCGCTCTATACCCAGTTGCTGCAGGTGATGCCTTCGCCGGTTGTCGCATTGAACCGGGTCGTGGCGGTGCTGCGCAGCGAGGGCGCGTTCGCTGCATGGGTACAACTGCAGCCGCTGCTGGATGAGCCGCGCCTGCGCGACTATGTCCCTTTGCAGGTGGTCCGCGGGGAGGTACTACAGGCGCTGGGGCGTGACCTCGACGCACGTCACGCTTTTGCCGAGGCCGCCAGGCTCAGCCAGAACCAGGCGGAGCGGAGCCTGCTGCGGCAACGGGCCGGACTGCCGCCCCAGGAGTGACTGCGACGAACGCAGCACTTGTCGGCAGACGCGTGAGCGGCTATGTTTCGCGCCCAGTGGGCGCATGAGCGTCCACGTTCCGTGCGTATTGACCGAGGAGCGGTTGGATGTATTCAAGGACGAAGAGCGCATCGCGCGCTTTTGCGCGCCTGCTTGCCTGTGCCCTGTGCCTGGCCGTATGGCCGATCGCCGCGCAGGCCGCAGACAAATCGCAGCAGGCCTACTGGGCCGGTTTTGCCTATACCGCTGATGCCGCTGCCGTGCAGGCGACCACGCCGCATGCGCACGCCGTGCTGGAAAAGCGCGGCCTGATCCCGCTGAACCAGACCTTGGCGCAGGCGCTCAAGCGCCGGCCGCCGGCGAACCTGGAACTGATCGACCAGCCGGTGGCGATGCTCGACGGCACAACCAGCGCGACGGTGCTGGCCGCCGCGCTGGACCGCGAACTGGTTTCGGTCGAGCCGATCGGCAACCAGTACAAGGTGCTGGTGGAAGTGGCCCTGCAGGCGCTGTTCTTCGATTTCCGCGAGCGCCAGGTGATTGCGTCCTATCCGCTGACCCTGCAGCGCATCGACGTGCAGGATTACCGTCCTGACAACGACGATATCGACACGATCGTCGCCGATCTGCTGTACGGCAGCGCCGATACCAGCCTGTCGCAGGTTCTGGCCGCCAGTCTCGCCCAGGCCAAGCTGCCCGATGCCGCCGTGCGTCGCCTGCAGGTCGGTGGCGTAACCCTGTCCGATGCGGCACGCGGCAAGCTGCCGGACCCGGAGTGGGAAGGCCCGCTGCGTGCAACGCTGGCCCATGAGCTTTCCAAGACGCTGTCGTCCAATACCGGCGTCGGCCTGCTGCCGCCGGCCTCGGGCCAGGCGATCGGCGGTGCGATGGCCGCGCGCTTTGCCGACGGCAAGGTCTACCAGCTGAAGATTCCCGAGCCGGACTACGTCATCACTGTGCAGGTCGATGCTCTGAAGAACGGCGTCATCAATGAGACCCCGGCGATGAAGACGATGCTGTTCGGCGCCTTCTTCACCGCGAAGGTGACCGAGCCGTTCTCCGGCAAGGTCTATTTCGAACAGCCGCTGCGCAAGGGGGCCACCAAGGTGGTACCGGTCACGCAGTGGCAGGTCGACCAGTGGTCGGCCAGCTACGAAACCCTGCTGGCCGGCTTCGACGCCTTCGCCGGCGCCGCCGCCAAGCGCGCCGATTCGCGTGCTTGGCTGGACGAACAGAAGCCGGGCGGCCGCCCGTTGCAGCAGCAGACCCAAGCCCTCCAGGAGTTGATCAAGTCATGTCGTTGATGCGTACCATCCTGCTCATCCTCATCGCCCTGGTGGTGGCCTCGCCGGTCGCCGCGCAGACCGCCAGCTCGCGTGGTACCGGTTCGGCCAGCTATGGCCTGCGCCTGAGCGCCGATACCCGCGCCCAGGCCCTGAACAAGGCCAAGGTCAATGCATTGGAGGCGTACATCGCTGAAACCGGTGCGGCCAAGCTGCGCCTGTTCGAAGACCGCCGCGCCGAGTTCATCGGCGAGATCGACCGCTATGTGCTCAGCGCCGTGCCGCTGTCGGACACCGAAGACAAGAAGGCCAAGACCTACACCGTCACCGTCCGCGCCGAGATCAACACCACGTTGCTGCAGACCAAGCTGGACGCGGGTTCGGCCGTGGCCGGTGCCACCGCCGCGCAGCGCTCGCTGCTGACCTTCCTGTTCATGGCACGCTCGCAGGACACCGTGCAGTCGTTCCAGGACAAGGAATACCGCCGCGTCGACGCCAGCAGCAGCTACAGCGAGAACACCCGTGAAGGCGACAGCTTCCGCGGCAACTCGGTCAGCACCAACGGCAGCATCAACCAGAACGGTTCGGTGTCGGTCACCAGCGGCGGCAGCACCACCCAGCGCAGCGACAACATCAGCTGGAAGGTGGCCAACGCGGCCGAGGTCAACACTGCGATGACCGGTGCCTTCAGCGCTGCCGGCTACGAAGTGGTTGAAGCCGAGTACGTGGAAGGCGAATCGCGCGGCCTGCTGAGCATCGAGCGCATCCGCAAGGATTTCAGCACCGGCAACGACCTGTCTGCCGCGACCCTGCGTGATACCGCCAACGGCATCCGCGCCGCCAACATCCCGTACATCGCCGTCGGTACCCTCGACGTCGGCATGCGCGACCGCGATCCGGCCAGCGGCAATACCCGCGTGTTCGTCACCGTCACCGGCAAGGTGCTGGACGTGACCGGTCGCTTCCCGCGCACCGTCTCGTCGGTGGGCCCGGTGCAGTTCTCCGGCACCGGCCCGAATGAAACCGTCGCCCGCACCAACGCCCTGCAGCTGGCCGCCGAGAAGGCCGCCCAGCAGATGATCAACGAACTGAACGTCAAGGCAGTCCGCTGACGTTACCGCTGCGCTCGCCGGGCATGGCCCGGCGCTACCGGCTCTGGTGGGTGCCGAGCTTGCTCGGCACTGACTCGCTGCCATCCCCGATCTCGCGTGCCGCGCTGCGGCCGTCTTTCTCATAAAGGAAATCCCATGATCCGCAATACCGCTCTTGTCGTGGCCATCGCTGCCGCCACTCTGTCGATGCCGGCCCACGCTGGCCTGGGCAAGCTGAAGGACCTGGCCGGTGCCGCCACCGGTACCTCCAGCAGCAGCGCCTCCAGCGCCGCCGCTCCGGACGAAGCCGCGCAGGAAGCGCTGGTGCGCCGTTTCGTCAGCTCGCAGTCGCACTCGCTGCAGGCCCAGACCTCGTTCGCCCGCGCCTTCGGCCTGGCCGAGCAGGTGCAGCTGCTGGAAGCCGAGCGCCAGGCGCTGTCGTCGGGTTCGGTCAGCGTCGATGCGATGAAGAAGTCGGTGTCGGTCAGCGAAGCTGCGCAGGCCGCGATCAACGAGCGCCAGGCCGCACAGCCGGAACTGAACGCTGAATCCAAGCAGCACTACGCCGAAGGCCTGGTCTCGCTGCTGGCGTCGGCTGCCGAAGCGCAGAAGCTGGGTGGCGAAGCCAGCAACTTCACCGCCGGCATGAAGAACCTGGGCGCGACCCAGATGGCCACCGTCGGCCGCAAGCTGGCCGCCGGTGCATGGGTGGCCAAGGAATCGCCGGGCTTCATCCAGGGCCTGTACGGTTCGACCAAGTCGGCCGTGACCTTTGCAAAGAAGAGCAAGGTGAAGGTGCCGTCCAACGCCGATTCGATGCTCGATTCGATCTGATCCGAGGCGAATCTCCATGCGTACGACAACCCGTTTGATCGGCCTGGGCCTGGTCGCCGCGCTGCTTGCAGCCTGCGGCAAGCAGGACACCCCGGCCACCGCGCCTGCACCCGCCAAGGACAAGGCAACCAGTGCGCTGGCCAGCAATGCGCCAGTGGAAGCAGCGCCCCTGCGTGGCACGCCGGATTTCGGCGGCACCACCCAGGTTGCGCGTGAAGCCGACGGCATCGGCAGCACCCCGGAACTGGCGGTGCTGGCAGCGCTGCAGTCGGCCGTGGCGCAGGTCAACGGCGTACGCGTGGCCAGCCAGATGCAGAGCCTGCGTGCAGGCCTGCATGTGGATGTGGATGGCGAACACGTCGGCGATATCCGCGCCGACGCGTTCACCCAGCAGATGATCGCCGGCTCGCAGGGCGCGGTGCTGGGCTATGAAATCCTGTCGCAGGATGAAGTGCGGCAGCTGGACGAGGAAACCATCGCCCGCGTGCGCGCCAGCGATGAAGGCTGGAGCTTCAAGGGCTCGGCGTCGGCCAATGCGTCCGGCGAAGCCTCGGCCAAGAGCGGTTCGGCCTCAGCCAGCGTCAGGGAAAGCTACGACGAGAAGGTCAACGTCGATGCCAAGCGTGGCGCCAGTTCGTTCGATTCCGACGTGACCCATCGCAGCATGCGCAGCTACTGGAAGGTGCGCGTGCGCGCGCAGATCGCCCAGTACCGCGCACCGGACGAGCAGGGCAAGCCGAAGATCGTGGTCGCCCTGCCGCGCACGAAGGCCGGCAGCTACGCCGTGGGCGATGGCCGCGTGGATGCCGATGAAGTGGCCGACGCGATCCGTGCGCGC
The DNA here is from genome assembly GCF_030237085.1 of Stenotrophomonas maltophilia group sp. Smal32. NCBI lineage: Bacteria > Pseudomonadati > Pseudomonadota > Gammaproteobacteria > Lysobacterales > Lysobacteraceae > Stenotrophomonas > Stenotrophomonas maltophilia group sp. Smal32. The sequence continues at coordinate 35,313 of NZ_JASJSI010000035.1, read as the reverse complement.
CTGTCCGACACGCTGACCCAGACCCAGCGCTTCATCGTGCTGGACCGCGAGTTCGGCGACGAACTGCAGGCCGAGATCGATCACATCAACAGCGGCAACGTGCGCCTGCAGGACACCGCACGCGTGGGCCAGCAGCTGGCGACCGACCTGATCCTGATCCCGACCATCGAACGCTTCGAGTACCCGCGCAGCGTGCGCAACCTGCGCATGTCCGACCGCCAGGTGACCTCGTATTCCGGTGGCGGCCGCATCACCCTGCGCCTGATCAACGCCACCACCGGCCAGGTGGTGATGTCCGACAGCTTCGACCACCAGCTGGCCTCGACCGGTCCGAGCACCCTGCCGCGCGTGGTCAACGGTCGCAACATGGCGGCGGCGATGATGGAGTCGCTGTCCGGCCAGATCGGCACCACCATCGTCACCACGCTGTTCCCGGTGTCGGTGGTCTCGGTGGACGGCGACCAGGTGGTACTGAGCCAGGGCGGCGAAACGCTGCAGGCGGGCCAGCGCTGGCAGGCCGTGCGCCTGGGCGAAGAACTGAAGGACCCGCAGACCGGCCGCTCGCTGGGCCGCAGCGAACACCCGTGCTGCACCATCCGCATCGACCGCGTGGCCGCACAGACCTCCTACGGCACCATCGAAGACGGCGTCGACGCGATGCGCGGCGGTTTCCGCCCTGGCCAGATCGAACTGCGCCAGAAGCTGGGCAGCAAGCCGGCTGCAGCCGCCGCAGGCGCGACTGCCTCGGCCGCTCCCGCCGCCGCACGCCCGGCCGCCAAGCCGAAGCCCAAGGCGGCCGCCGCCCCGGCCGAAGACCCGAACTGGTAACAGACTCAAGCAACATACAGATGGGGTCAGAGCCCTTTCCCGCCGGGAAAAGGATCTGACCCCTTCGTGTTTCCGTCCGTGTCGACCAAGGTCGACACCCACCAACAGCAGCAGAAATCTGTCGAAGGCGGGGTGGGTCCGGTTGCGGGGGTGTCCGCGGCATGGATGCCGCGGCCAAGCCCCCATGGATGGGTTTACGGCGTCTCCCGCAACCGGACCCACCCCGCCATCCCACGGGATGCCGCTGTTGCTTTGGCTTTGGCTGCTGCCCTGGCATCGGCGGGTGCAGGGCGCAGCCCTGCCGAATCCCATTACACTCCAGAGGGATTTCCCTGCTGGAGAGAGCAATGAAACGAGTAGCACTGGGCCTGCTGGCCCTGTCAGTGTCGAGCGCACTGATGGCGGCCACCCCGAAATTCGACGGCGCGCGAATCTCCGCCGACGTCAAGGAACTGGCCTCCGACGCCTACGAAGGCCGCTCCCCGGCCACCGCCGGCGAAGAAAAGACCATCGCCTTCCTCAGCAAGCAGTTCGCCGATGCCGGCCTGCAGCCGGGCGGTGACCTCAAGGACGGCAAGCGCCTGTGGACCCAGGCCGTGCCGCTGCGCAAGGGCGACATCGTCGGCGCACCGCAGCTGGCGCTGCACCAGGGCGGCAAGACCGTCCCGCTGGAGCAGGGCAAGCAGATCGCCGTGCGCGCCGCCATGAACGGCGCCAGCAACGTCGACATCAGCAAGGCGCCACTGGTGTTCCTCGGCTACGGCGTGAAGGCGCCGGAGCGCAACTGGGACGACTTCAAGGGCGTGGACCTGAAGGGCAAGATCGCCGTGGTGCTGATCAACGACCCGGACTTCGAGACCGGCCAGGGTGATTTCGACGGCAAGGGCATGACCTATTACGGCCGCTGGACCTACAAGTACGAGGAAGGCGCCCGCCAGGGGGCGCTGGGCGTGCTGATCGTGCACGAGACCGCACCTGCGTCGTATGGCTGGGCCACCGTGGCCGGCTCCAACACCAACACCATGTTCGATGTGGTGCGCGACAACCCGGCGGAAAGCCACCCGCTGCTGGAAGGCTGGATCCAGCGCGACCTGGCGGTGGAGCTGTTCCGCTCGGCCGGGCAGGATTTCGAGGCGCTGAAGAAGAAGGCGCAGCAGCGCGACTTCACCCCGGTGCCGCTGACCGGCGCCAGCCTGGACGCGAAGTATGCGGTGAAGACCGAAGTGATCACCTCGCACAACGTGGCCGCGCGCCTGGAAGGCACCCGCCATCCGGACGAGACCATCATCTACAGCGCGCACTGGGACCACATCGGCGTGGGTGAGCCGGACGCGCGTGGCGACCGCATCTTCAACGGCGCACTGGACAATGCCAGTGGTACCGCTTCGCTGATCGAGCTTGCCCGTGGTTTCGCCAAGGCCAAGCGCCCCGAGCGCTCGGTCCTGTTCCTCGCGGTCACCGCCGAGGAAAAGGGCCTGCTGGGCTCGGAGTATTACGCCACGCACCCGCTATATCCGCTGGAAAAGACCGTGGCGGTGATCAACATGGACGGCATGGCGCCGTTCGGCCCGTCGCGTGACTTCGGCATCTACGGTGCGGCGCGCTTCGAGCTGCTGGACCAGCTGAAGGACGTGGCCAAGGGCTGGGACATCCGCTACACCCCGGACCCGAAGCCGGAAGCGGGCCTGTTCTTCCGCTCCGATCACTTCCCGTTCGCCAAGCGTGGCGTGCCGGCACTGTCGTGGTCGGCCGGCCAGGACTGGGTGGACGGTGGCGTGGCCGCAGGCAAGAAGGCCTCCGAGGACTACACCGCCAAGCGTTACCACCAGCAGGGCGACGAATGGCAGCCGGACTGGGTGTTCGCCGGTGCCGCCCGCGACCTGGAAGTGCTGTACACGCTGGGCAACCAGCTGGCCAACTCGCGCAGCTGGCCGAACTGGAGCAAGGACGAATCGTTCCGCGCCGTGCGTGACGCCAGCGCCGACCAGCGCAGATAAGGGAAAGCGTGGCGCGCTGCCCCGCCATCCCCGGTAGCGCCGGGCCATGCCCGGCGTTGCACGGAAGGCTTCCATCCCCGCTTTCCGGCCCTTCGTCGCAGCCCGCTTGTTTGCCCGGCGGGCCGCCCTATGCTCGGCTCACCCCCCTTCCTCCAAGGCGCCGCCGTGTTCGCCAGCCTCTCTCTCCTGATCCGCCACCTGCTGGCCTGGGCCGCCGCGCTGGTTGTCGCCGGCATGGTCTGGAGCGGCATCTTCAGCGGCATGAACGATGGCCCGGGCTGGGTGTTCGGCCTGCTGGCGATGTTCCTGATGATTTCTGCGCTGGGCAGCGCGATCACCCATGTGCGGCGTGTCTGGCTGGTGGCCGGCCGGCTGGATTCGACCACGCTCTCGGGCCGCCAGCGCCGCCAGGTGGAACTGCCGATGGATGCCGGCCAGGCCTACGCCGTGGTGGAAGCGGCGATTGCCGAACTTCCGCGCGTGGAGGATGTGGAAAGCTCGGCCGGCAGCCTGCAGGTACGCGCCTACGTGCGCCGGGTCGATCTCTGGAATGGCCGCCAGCCCTCGCGCTGGAACCTGCCGGCGCGGCTGGCGATCAAGCGCAACAGCGTGCTGGCCACGGTCACGCCGGGGCAGGGCACCAGCACTGTCACGCTGTTGTTCGAACCGGACGCTGGCTGGTGGGCCGATCTGCTCGCGCTGGACGAGGGCAGCAACTTCGAGAACGCCGAAGCGGTCACCCGCGCGATCAGCCGCCGCGTGGCCGACCAGCGCCGCGATGAGCAGGCCGCTGCCGAACAGACCCAGGTGGAAAAGGAACTGTCGGTCGCGCGCTTGAACCTGCTGCATGCGCAGGTGGAACCGCATTTCCTCTACAACACGCTGGCCAACGCGCAGGTGCTGACCCGCACCGATCCGGCGCGCGCCGAACAGATGCTTGGCCACCTGATCCAGTACCTGCGCAGCTCGCTGCCGCAGGTGGATGAGTCGGTGTCGACGCTGGGCGTGGAGCTGGAGCGTACGCGCGCCTACCTGGAGATCCTGCGCATCCGCATGGGCGCGCGGCTGGCGGTGGAAGTGCAGGTGCCGAATGAGCTGCATGGCGTGCACCTGCCGGCGATGGCGCTGCAGACGCTGGTGGAGAACGCGATCAAGCACGGCCTGGAACCCAAGCCCGGCGGCGGCACGATCTGGATACTGGCGCGTGGCTTCGATGACCACGTAACGGTGACCGTGGCCGACGATGGCCTCGGCTTCGGCCAGGGCACCAGTGGCACCGGCATCGGCCTGAAGAACCTGCGCGAGCGCCTGCGACTGACCTGCGGCGAGCAGGCCGGCGTGGCGATCGTTGCCAACTTCCCCAGCGGCGTGGCCGCAACCATGACCCTGCCGCAGACACACAAGGAGCGCAGCCATGCCGCTTGAAGCCCTCATTGCCGAAGACGAGGAACTGCTGCGGCAGTCACTGGTGGAACAGCTGCGCCGGTTGTGGCCGGAGCTGAAGCTGGTGGCCGAGTGCGAGGACGGTGCCAGTGCGCTGGAGCAGCTGGCCGAGAAGCAGCCGGATATTGCCTTCCTCGATATCCGCATGCCCGGCATCAGTGGCATCGAAGTTGCGCGTTCGCTGTTCGAGCTGAGCCCGCGCACCCAGGTGGTGTTTGTCACCGCCTACGACCAGTACGCCATCGACGCGTTCGAGCAGGGCGCGATGGATTACCTGCTGAAGCCGGTCAGTGACGAACGCCTGCTGGCCACGCGTGAGCGCATTCTGTCGCGGCTGCCATCGACGCGCCAGGATGACGCCGTGCTTGAACGCCTGCTGCAGCGGCTGGGTCCATCCCAGGGTGCTGCCGAACGCCCGCCGCTGGCCTGGATCACCGCCAGCAACGGCCGCGAGACGCAGTTGATCATGCTGGAGGACGTGGCCTACTTCCGCGCCGACAACAAGTACACCACCGTGGTGACGGCCGCAGGTGAGAGCCTGTTGCGCACACCGTTGCGCGAGCTGCTGGAAGTGCTCGACCCGCAGCACTTCCGCCAGATCCATCGTTCGACCATCGTCAACATGAAGGCGGTGGCGGCGGTCAGCCGCGACGATACCGGGCGTGGCGTGCTGCGGCTGCGAGGCCGCACGGAAACACTGGTGGTCAGCCAACCGTTCATGAGCCTGTTCCGCGGGATGTGATCCACGCAGGCTGCTGAAAGAACAATGCCACCGTGATCGCGCACGGTGGCATTGTGGGTCCCCCCGCTTTCCCCAAGGGTCAGTAGGCAGGCTGCAGTGTCAGGTCGTGGTGGTGCTCGTTCTCGCCCACGTGGTTGAGGCGGCCGACCAGCTCGGAGTGCTGCTTCATGCGCCCGATCTCGGTCATGATGCGGATGTCCTCGTGGCGCAGTTCGCGCTTGGCGGTGACCGCCTGCTTGTAGTCGAGCACTTCCGGGTAATGCTCGGCCAGGTCCAGTGCCTCGGCCACGTGCTCGACACTGTCGGCCTTGGAGCTGATGCGGGCGCGGCTGTTGAACGCCTTCATCCAGCGTTCGAAACCGGCAGTGCGGTCGAACATGTTGGCCATGAACCAGATCACGAACAGGATCGAGATCCATGAACCGAATACCACGACCACCCGGGTGAAGGTGATGTGGTAGTCATCGCGCCACAGGTAGTTGGTGATCAGGCCGAGGATCAGCAGCGAGGCCGCCTGCCAGCCGACGATCGAGGCGATCAGCCACTGGCACTTGGCCTGGGCCAGCACAGCCACTTCATCGCGGATCTGCTGCTCGCTGAGGCTGCGCCAGTGCGCGACCTGTTTTTCGAACGGGCTGCTGTAGAGCTCGTTGTCGCGAAGCAGTAGTCCCAAACCCTTGAACAAAGCAATCATGGCTGGCTCCTTGTGGAACGTGCGTCGATCAGCATTGGACGGTGTGGCGGGTTCAGTTCTAGCACTTCCAGCGAGCCGTGCAATGGGCGCAATGCCTAGCGGCGTAAGGGTTCTGTCTGAATGGGTGAATGTTGCTGCGCTGCAGCATCGCGGCCGCAGCCTGCGACAGGATGTCGCAGGGTGAAATGTGCTGCGGCCGCACATGAAACCGTGGCTGAGCGCGGAGACTCGCCGCCGGCGTCGTGATCGCCCAGAATCGGGGCCGACCGCGCAACGCGCGGCCGTACTCCCGCCTTTCCTGGACCTGTGATGCCGGCTCTGCTGCAGCGACTTTCCCGCCCCGTCACCGCGCCGATCCGGCGCTGGGTGCTGGAGGCTTTCCCGCGCGGCCAGAGCGGCATCGATTACGACCATCCGCTGGGCGACCCGGGCTGGTTCGGCCCGGACAGCGTCACTTGGCGGTTGCATGCCGAATTCCCCTCGATGCTTGCCGGCGGCTTGTGTGCGCTGATGTTGCAGACCTTGCACCCGCGCGCGCTGGCCGGGGTCTACGACTACTCCAATTTCCGCCAGGACCTGGTGGGTCGCCTGCGGCGCACCACAGCGTTCGTTGCAGGCACCAGCTACGCGCCCAGCGGTGAGGTGGAAGCGCTGGTGGCCAAGGTGCGTCGCATCCATGCGCGGATCCGCGGCCAGACCGCGCAGGGCGAGCCCTATGCCGCCGATGATCCGCAGCTGCTGACCTGGGTGCATGTGACCGAGGCGTTTGGTTTCCTGCAGGGCTTCCGCCGCTACGGGCGCGAGGTGCCGGCGCACATCGCCGATCGCTACTACGACGAGTACCGCCGGGTGGCCGAGGCGCTGGGCGCGGTGGATGTGCCGCGCAGTGAAGCCGAGGTGGCGGCGTACTTCTGTGCACGGCAACCGGAGTTGCGTGTGGACGAGCGCTCGCGCGAAGTGCTGGGGGTGTTGTCCGGCGTGCGCCTGCCGGTTCCGGTGCCAGGGTTGTCGCGCGAAGTGTTCCTGGGTGCAGGTGCGGCGCTGCTGCCGGACTGGGCCGAGGGCATGCTGAAACGCAATGGTCGCCAGCGTGCTCAGGCGGCAGCTTCAGCGAAGTTGATGCAGGGCATGGCGCCACTGTTCCGCCGCGCGCTGCCCGATGGCCTCGCCAGCCGTGCCTGCACGCGCATGGGCGTGCCGGTGGACGTCCTGCGCGAGTGGCCCACCGTTGCCTGGTAAATGCCAACCTTGGTTGACACGCTCGCACCATGGTTCTGGTAGGTGCCAACCTTGGTTGGCACGCATTTCGCGCGGTGCCGCAGAAGCGCCAACCAAGGTTGGCATCTACCAGAGCGGATTCTGCGGTAGATCCACGCCATGCGTGGATGAAGCCTTACCCGTCCACCTTCAACCCACGCAACAACACGTCCAGCGCCGCCGTCGCCTGCCGCAGGCGCGCATCACCCTCCTCTCCTTCGGCGATCCAGAACGCAGCCTCGGCCAGGCCGCCGTAGATCAACGACGCCAGTACCTGTGCATCCACCGGCGCCACCACGCCCTGCGCGATCAACTGTTCGATCAACCGCTGCATCGAGTGCACGCAGTGGCGCTGCGATTCCGGTGAGGCGCCACCGAGCACCGCGCGTGCATCGCGCAGCACGATGCGCTGGATCTCCGGTTCCAGTGCCATCTCGAGATAGGCGCGGCAACGCTGCACGAAGCCCTCCCAGGCATCGTCGGCGCCGTCGCTGATCGCCTGCAGGCGCTGGTCGGTCTCGGCATCCAGCTGGGCGACCACAGCCGCCAGCAGGCCCTTCTTGTCGCCGAAGTGGTGGTACAGCGCGCCACGGGTCAGCCCGGCCTGGGCGGTCAGGTCGTCCATCGAGGTGGCGGCATAGCCATGCTCGCTGAACACCCGGCGGGCGGTGGCCAGCAGGCTGGCGCGGGTTTCTTCCATCTCGGCGCGGGTGCGGCGGACCATCCGGAGCTCCTTACATACGAATTGCATGATTATTTACATACGGCGCGTATGAATGTAACCTCTTATTCATACGCTCTGTATGTATTGTCGTGGCGCCGGGTGCGCCAGGCAAGCCGCTGCCCTGGAGATCCTGATGGCCACCCCCTATCGCGACCTGTTCGCGGCCCCCGGCACCGCCGGCCTCGCCCTGGCCGGGCTGCTGGCACGCCTGCCGCTGCCGATGATCGGCATCGGCATCATCACCCTGCTGTCGCAGCTGCGCGGCAGCTACGCATTGGCTGGTGCGGTGTCGGCCACCTTCGTGCTGACCTACGCGCTGCTGTCACCGCAGGTGTCGCGCTGGGTCGACCGCCACGGCCAGGGCAGGGTGCTGCCGTGGGCGGCCGCAGCCAGCGCGGCCGGTCTGCTGCTGCTGCTCGCGTGCACGCTGCTGGCCGCGCCCGACTGGACGCTGTTCATTGCGGCGATGCTGGCCGGCTGCATGCCCAGCGTGTCGGCGATGGTGCGCGCGCGCTGGACCGCGATCCATCGCGGCCGCGCGCAGCTACAGACCGCGTATTCGCTGGAGACCGTGTTCGACGAGGTGACCTTCATCGCCGGGCCACCGCTGTCGGTGGGATTGTCGGTTGCGGTGTGGCCGCAGGCGGGCGTGCTGGCGGCAGCGTTGCTGCTGGTGATTGGAGTGGCCGCACTGGTAATGCAGCGTGGCACCGAGCCGCCGCTGCAGCACCGCGAAGGTGCCGCACCCTCGCGTTCGTTGCTACGGCAGCCGGAGATCCGCCTGCTGGCGTTGCTGATGCTGGCGATGGGCTTGATTGTCGGCACCGTCGACATCACCAGCGTGGCGTTCGCCGAAGAGCGGGGCCAGCCGCTTGCCGCCAGCGCGGTGCTGTCGGCCTATGCGCTGGGCAGCTGCACAGCGGGCCTGCTGTTCGGTGCACTGAAGCTGCAGGCACCGTTGCCGCGCCTGTTGCTGGCCGGCGCAGCGGCCACCGCACTGACCACGTTGCCGTTGCTGTGGGCGGGCAACCTGCCTGCACTGGCCGTGGCCGTGCTGCTGGCCGGCGCGTTCTTCGCGCCGACGATGATCGTGGCGATGTCTCTGGTCGAGCAATGCGTGCCGGCAGCACGCCTCACTGAGGGCATGACCTGGCTGTTGGCCGGCCTGAACATCGGTGTCGCGCTGGGTGCGGCGGTGTCGGGCCAGGTGGTCGATGCCGCGGGCGTGCGCCCGGGCTTTCTCGTTGCGTTGATCGCCGGCGCCTGCGTGCTGTTGATCGCGATACTCGCGCAGCGCGCAATGCATCGCGCGCGCGTACCTGGCTGTGCTGCGGAGGCCACCGCAAGGACGTAGATCCACCCCATGGGTGGATGGCGTGGATAGATGCCAACCAAGGTCGGCACCCACCAGAAAATGAAACGGGCGCCTTGCGGCGCCCGTTCCCGTTACATCACCACACCTTGACCCGCTTGTCCGGGGCCAGGTACAGCTTCTGGCCTTCCTTCACTTCGAACGCCGGGTACCAGGCGTCGATATTGCGCACGGTCAGTGCGCGGAACTGGCCTGGTGCATGCACATCGGTCAGCAGCGAATTGCGCAGCGCCTGCTCGCGGCTCTTGCTGCGCCAGGCCTGGGCGAAGCCGAGGAAGAAGCGCTGGTCCGGGGTGAAGCCTTCCAGGGTCTGCCCCGGCTTGCCCTGCAGCGACAGCTGGTAGGCGTCGTAGGCGGTGCCCAGGCCGGCCACGTCGGCGATGTTCTCGCCCAGGGTCAGCTTGCCGTTCACATGCACGCCCGGGAACGGCGCGTAGCTGCTGAACTGCGCGGCCAGCGCATCGCCAGCAGCGTTGAACTGCTTCAGGTCCTCGGCGGTCCACCAGTTGTGCAGCTTGCCGGTTTCATCGAACAGCGCACCGGCGTTGTCGAAGCCGTGGCTGATCTCATGGCCGATCACCGCGCCGATCGCACCGTAATTCACCGCGTCGTCGGCGGCACCGTCGAAGAACGGCGGCTGCAGGATCGCCGCCGGGAACACCAGGCGGTTTTCCAGCGGCACGTTCATCGCATTGATGGTCTGCGGCAGCATCGCCCACTCGCTGTGGTCGACCGGCTTGCCCAGCTTGGCGATGTTGCGCTGGTACTCGAACAGCTCGGCGCGCTGCGCATTGCCCAGTGCGTCATCGCGGCAGATCTCCAGGCCGGTGTAATCGCGCCACTTCTCCGGGTAGCCCATGCCCACGGTCAGGCCGGCCACCTTGGCCTTGGCATGCGCCTTGGTCTGCGGCGACATCCACGACAGTGCATCGATGCGCTTGGCGAAGGCGGCGATGATGTTCTTCGCCATCTCGTCCGCGCGCTCCTTGGTCTTCGCGTCGAAGTGCTTCTCGACGTAGCGCTTGCCGATGGCTTCGCCGACGGCATGGTTGGCATCGTCCACCGCGCGCTTCCAGCGGTCGCTCTGCTGCGGCGTGCCGCTCAGCGCGGTGCCGTGGAAGGCGAAGCGGGCATCGGCGAACTTCTTCGGCAGGTAGGCGGCGGCACGGTCCAGTGCGTGGAAGGCCAGGTAGTCCTTCCAGACGTCCAGCGGCTCTGTGGCGACCAGCTTGGACAGGCCGGCCACGGCCTTGGGCTGCCACACGATGAAGTCCTGCTGGTCGCCCAGCACGGCCGCATCAAGGAAGGCGTTCCAGTCCATGCCCGGTGCCTTGGCGTTGAAATCGGCCTGGGTCCACGGGTTGGCACCCTTGGTCACGTCGTTGGTTTCTTCCTGGGTGACGTGCGCCTGCGCGATCTTCGTTTCCAGCGCGAGGATGCGCTGCGCCTTGCCGGCCGGGTCGGCGACGCCGGCCAGCTGCAGCATCTGCGCGATGTAGGCCTGGTACTGCTTGCGCAGCTCGGCCATGCGGCCGTCACCGAGGTAGAAGTCGCGGTCGGGCATGCCAAGGCCACCCTGCACCAGGTAGGGAGCGTTGCGGTCCGGCTGCAGCATGTCCACCGACACCCACAGGCCGAACAGGCGGTCGGTGTAGAAGTTGGTGGCGTTGAGCAGGTCGACGTCGGCGCGCATGTCGCCGCCGAGGGTGCGGGCCAGGCCGGCCTTGTCGACGATCGCATCGATGGCCTTCAGCTGCGGCTGCACCGGGGCGATGCCATGTTGCTCGATGCCGGCTTCATCCATGTAGGCGGCGTAGTAGTCGCCGATCAGCTTGTCGTCACCGCTGGCCTGTGCATTGCCGGCGGCGCCTTCGAGGATGGCGCGGGTGTCGGCAAGGGTCTTCTCGGCAATGACGTTGAAGCTGCCGAAGCGCGAACGGTCGGCCGGAATCTCGGTGTTCTTCACCCAGGTGCCGTTGGCGAAGCCGAAGAAGTCATCGCCGGCCGCGATGCTGCGGTCCATGCCGCTGGCATCGAAGCCGAAGCTGCCCAGCATCGGCTTGGCCGCAGCGGGGGCAGCCTCGGCGGGCTTGGCGGTGCCACCGGCCGGATCGGCCGGACGGTCGCAGGCAGCCAGGGACAGGCTGGCAACGATGGCCAGTGCCAGGGTGGGACGGCGCAGCTTGGACATGGACTTCTCTTGCAGCGGAAAACCCCAAGTCTAATCCGCTGCGGCCCGGCTGGCCCTCCCTGTGGCTGGCCGGTCCTGTGCAGGATCTGGCTGAACGCGCCGAAGCGATCTTCACGCCGTCACCGGGGTGGTGCATGCTGGGCCCTGGAGCCCTGCGCGGACACGGGGAGGTGGCCATGCAGGACGGGGTCAGGCGTCAAGAATGGCGTTCGCCGGCCGTTGAGGTCGGGGATGTGGAGGATTCGTTCGCGCATGAAGCCAGCCGACTGCACAAGGAAGCTCGACCGATGCCCGCGCTGAAGCGGGCGTTGGCCCGTCCGTTGCGTGCCATCACCTGGGGCGGCGTGCTGCTGGGCCTGTTGCTGGTGGCCGGATTGGCCACCATGCTGGCCAACGACCATCACCGTCGCCTGGAGGCCGCGCAGCGGCAGAGCCGGGCGCTGGCGGTGGGCAGCGAGCGCCTGCTGGCGCTGGAGCTGCGCAACCTGGAGCGGGCGATGTCCGGCATCGCCGCCGATGCCGCTGAACTGTTCCGCACCGTGCCGTCACAGGCGCCGGCACTGCTGGATGCTGCCATCGGTGGCGTGCTGCGCCGCCACGCTGAACTGCAAAGCATCGTGGTGCTGGACAGCCACGGGCGCGCGCTGACCGCCGGCCGCGGCGACCTGCAGCTGCCGCTGTGGACTGACCCGCTGCGCCGCGGGCAGGGCAGCGCGATGTACATCGGGCCGCCGCAGCGGGCCAGCGATGGCGGCTGGGTGGTGCCGCTGGCACTGCCGATGGCCGGTGAACGCTGGCTGTTGGCGCGGCTGCGCTGTGGTGAACTGCAGCGCATCGCCGGCGGCCTGGATGTGGGGCCCAACGGGCTGGTCTCGATCAGCGATGCCGAGGGTTACATGCTGGCGCGCGTGCCCGATCCGCATGGCACCGTCGGTCGCCGCTACGACCTGCCGCGGCGTGACCTGCTCGGCAAGCAGGCGGTGGTCGAGCTCGGCAGCCTGCCCGGCGTGGTCGACGGTGTGCCGCGCATCACCACCATCAGCACGCTCGACCGCAGTCCGCTGGCGGTGCAGATCGGCTTGGCCGATGAAGACGTGCTGGCGCCATGGTGGCCCTACCTGCAGGCGTCGGTGGTGATTGTGCTGGCCTACATCGCGGTGCTGCTGGTGCTGCTGTATGCGGTGCGCCGTACGACCCGCCGCCAGCAATCGATGGCCGAGGAACTGAAGGCGGGCCATGCCGAGCTGCGCCTGGCCCATCAGGTCGGCCGTGTCTGTACCTGGTACGTGGACGAGGATGCCGCGCTGCTGCGCTGGTCACCGCTGGCGCGCGAGATCTTCGGCGTGCAGACCGATGCGCTGCCGGTAGCCGACTTCTTCGCCCGCGTGCATCGTGATGATGCCGCGCGCCTGCAGCAGGCCTTTGACCAGGCCTTCGCCGGTGGTGCAGTGCTCGACCAGGTGTTTCGCCTGGTGCTGCCCGGTGGTGAAGTGCGCTGGGTGGGTGCGCGCGGGCAACGGGTGGAGGTGGCCGACAGCGAGCGCCGCATGATCGGCGCGCTGACCGACCTGAGCGAGCGCTACCAGGCGCGCGAGCAGATGAGCGAAGTGGAACGCCGTTTCCGCCTGCTGTTCGATCGCAACCCGGCGCCATTCTGGGTGTTCGACCCGGACACGCTGCGCTTCATCGAGGTCAACGATGCCGCGGTGCGCCAGTACGGCTACAGCCGCGAGGAATTCCTGGCGATGAGCATCCTCGACATCCGCCCGCGCGAGGGCTGGGACGAGGTGAAAGGAGCGATCGCCAAGGCCCGCGTTGGTGAACTGCAGGATGCGGCGGTGCGCCTGCACCGGCGCAAGGACGGCAGCGTGTTCGAAGTGCGCGCACACTTGTCCAAACTCGATTTCGACGGACAGCCCGCGTGCCTGGTGCTGGCCGAGGATGTCAGCGAACGGTTGGCCTACGAACGCGACCTGGCCTACCAGGCACGGCACAACCCGGCCACCGGCCTGCTCAACGTACGTGCATTGACCGACCAGCTGGATGAGCAGGACGAGGGCTACACCATCGCCTTCGTGCAGCTGCGCGGCCTGCAGCTGGTGGCCGATACGCTGGGCCGCGAGATCGGCGATGCCGTGCTGCAATCGATGGCGACCCGGCTCGGTGGGTTGGGCGCGCGCTGCGGCACGCTGGCGTTCCAGCCGGCCGAGGACTTCGTGTTCGCTATCGGTGCCGAACACGATACCCAGCGCGTGCTGGACGACCTGCTGCAGATCGTGTCAGCGCCGATGCGCGGCAAGGATTCACTGCACCAGTTCGAGCCGCGCATTGGCGTGGCAGTGCACGTCGCCGGTGACGGCCACAGCGCCGAGCAGGTGATCGGCATGGCGGCGCAGGCCGCGCATGCAGCGCGTGCCGAGGGCAACGTCGTGGTCTGGTTCGACGCAGCGGTGACAACGCGGCTGGCCGACCGGCTGCGCCTGGCCGGGCGCATCCATGCGGCCATCGACAACGAGTTCCAGCTGTATTTCCAGCCGATCCGGCATGCCAGCGATGGCAGCCCTGCGGCGTTGGAGGCGCTGCTGCGCTGGCCGCAGGCTGATGGCAGCTTCATCCCGCCCAATGAGTTCATCCAGCTGTGCGAGGAGACCGGGTTGATCCTGGCACTGGGGCGCTGGGTGATCCGCGCGGCAGCGAAGGCACAGCGGCGGTTGGTCGAGGCCGGTTGGGGCGAGCTGCCGATTGCCGTCAACGTCTCGGCCGTGCAGTTCTTCAACAGCGATCTGGTGGCCGAGTTCACCCGCGCCCAGCAGGAGTTCGGGCTGGCGCGGGGTGCGCTGCATGTGGAGCTGACCGAGAGCAGCCTGATGCGCAAGCCGGCACAAGCGATGCAGACCATGCAGCGCCTGCACGAGCAGGGCATCAGCGTGTCGCTGGATGATTTCGGCACCGGCTATTCCAGCATGTCCTACCTGCAGCACCTGCCGCTGGACATCCTGAAGATCGATCGCAGCTTCGTGGCGGACGTGGAAACCAACCCGCGCAATGCCTCGATCTGCCGCGCGCTGCTGTCGCTGGGCCACAGCATGGGCCTGACCATCATCGCCGAAGGCGTGGAGACGCCGGGGCAACTGGACTGGCTGGCCGCGCATGGCTGCGACCAGGTGCAGGGCTACCTGCTGGGGCGACCGGCGCCGCTGGAACAGATCATCGATGCGCTGGACGAGGTGGCGGCCTAGGTCGCGCGCCGGACAAGGAGCCGGCGACGTGTAGTGTAGAGTCGACTGTTAGTCGACTGCTCTTGTTAGTCGACTGCTCTTGTTAGTCGACTGCTCTTGGCGTTTGGCAGAAAGACGCGCGCTACGCGCGGGAGTCGACTGACAGTCGACTCTACCGGGCCATATCCGCCGGAAACATCGGCGGATCCATGCGCCGGTAGCGCCGGGCCATACCTGGCGGACGCCCCCTTACACCCCGGCTTCCACCAGGTGATCGATGAAACTGCGCACCTTCGGTGCCAGGTGGCTGCGGCTGGTGTAGACGGCGAAGATGCCGATCGGCGCCGCCTCCCAGTCCGGCAGGATGCGCACCAGGCGGCCCTCGGCTAGTGCATCCTGCAGCAGGAAGTCCGGCTGCAGGATCACCCCCATGCCGGCGATCGCCGCTTCGCGCAGCACATCACCGTTGTTGGCGTGCAGCAGGCTGCTCACCGCCACCTTCACTTCGCCACCAGGCCCCTGCAGCGGCCAGTGGTCACCGGCGGCCCAGTAGCTGTAGCTCAGGCAGGCGTGCGCCTGCAGCTCCTGCGGTGTCTGTGGCGTGCCATGCGCGGCCAGGTACGACGGTGCGGCGCACAGGCTCACCCGCGATTCGCCCAGGCGGCGCGCGATCAGCGCCGGGCTCGGTTCGCGGGTGATGCGGATGGCGACGTCGTAGCCTTCCTCCACCATGTCCACCAGCCGATCAGACAGCGCCAGATCCAGTTCCACCTGCGGAAAGCGCTGGCGGTAGCTGGCCAGCAGTGGCCCCATCCGGGCGATGCCCCAGCTGACCGGTGCGTTGATGCGCAGGGTGCCGGAGGGCTCAAGCGCCTGCGCGCCGATGCTGGCCTCCAGCGCGTCGAACTCGGCCAGCAGGCGCACGCACTGGGCGTAGTAGGCGGCGCCGGCACTGGTTGGGCTGACCCGGCGCGTGGTGCGGTGGAGCAGGCGGGTGGACAGGCGTTTTTCCAGCGCGGCGACCTGGCGGGTGACCCCGGCGGTGGACATGTCCAGGGCCTGGGCGGCGGCGCTGAAGCCGTTGCGCTCGACCACCGCCACGAATACGCGCATCGCCTCAAGGGTGTCCATTGTTGCGCCATTTGAAATAAATACGGTCAAACGATCGTATTTATCGGTCTGTGAAGGCGCAATAACCTGTGTCCATTCCTTCCGAGGTGCCTCCCCATGCACACCACGATCGCTCCTGTTTCTTCGCTGGCCCCGTATGGCGCCACCCTGCTGCGCCTGGCCCTGGGCGTGCTGTTCCTGGTCCACGCGCTGACCAAGCTGCTGGTGTTCACCCCGGCCGGAACCGCCGCGTTCTTCGAGTCGATCGGCCTGCCCGGCGTGTTCGGCTACGTAACTATTGCGGTCGAGCTGGCGATCACCGCCGCGCTGCTGCTGGGCATCTACGCGCGCTGGGTCGGCCTGGTCGGCGTGCCCCTGTTGCTGGGCACCATCGTCACCGTGCACGGCGCCAATGGCTTCAGCTTCGCCAACGTCGGCGGTGGCTGGGAATACCCGGCCTTCTGGGCGCTGGCGCTGGTGGTGCTGTTCCTGATCGGCGATGGCAAGTGGACCCTGCGTTCGCGCTGATCGCCGCCTGATCCTGCAACTGGAGAATTCCATGTCCCGCCTGCCTTCGTTGTACATCTCGCATGGTTCGCCGATGACCGCCCTGCATCCGGGCCAGGTCGGTGTGCGCCTTGCCGAGCTGGCGCAGGATCTGCCAACCCCGCGCGCCATCGTGATGGCCTCGGCGCACTGGCTGGGCCGGCAGCCGCTGGTCGGCGCGCATCCGCAGCCGCCGACCATCCACGACTTCGGTGGCTTCCCGCGCGCGCTGTTCGAACTGCAGTACCCGGCGCCGGGTGATCCGGCACTGGCCGAAGAAGTGGCCGGCCGCATCGCCGCCGCCGGCCTGCCGGTGGCCATCGACCCGCAGCGTGGCCTCGACCACGGCGCGTGGGTGCCGCTGCGCTTGCTGCGCCCGCAGGCCGATGTCCCGGTGGTGCCGCTGTCGATCCAGCCGCTGCTTGGCCCCGAGCATCAGTTCGCGCTGGGCCGTGCATTGGCGCCGCTGCGCGAGCAGGGCGTGCTGTTGGTCGGCTCGGGCAGCATCACCCACAACCTGCACGACTGGGGCGACTACCAGGACGGCAAGGAAGCGCCTTACGTGCGCCCCTTCATCGAGTGGGTGGAGCAGCGGCTGGCCGCCGACGACCGCCAGGCGCTGCTCGACTATCGCCGCCAGGCGCCGTTTGCCGAGCGTGCGCACCCGACCGACGAGCACCTGCTGCCGCTGTTCTTCGCGATGGGCGCGGCGGGCGAGGGCGGCTTCGGTGCACGTCGCATCGATGCCGGCATCGACGCCGGTTTCCTGGCCATGGACCTGTACCGCTTCGATGGGGCGGCATGAGCCGGGGCTGACGCCGGGCCATCCCCGTCGTCGCGCCTGCAGCCGCATGTGGTAGTTTTTTCCGGGTTTCCGGCGCTGGCTCCCGAGCCGCCCCCCGCGCCGCTTCCTGGAAGAAGCATGCATACCATTGAAGTCGTCCTGGCGATGCTGGTAGCCGTTGTCGCCAGCGGCTACCTGGTTCGCGTCCTGCCGTTCTCGTTGCCGCTGCCGCTGGTGCAGATCGGCCTGGGCGCGGTCATCGCCGGGGTGTTCAACCGCGGCCACGCGCTGGAGCCGGAAGTGTTCTTCCTGCTGTTCCTGCCGCCGCTGCTGTTCCTGGATGGCTGGCGCATTCCCAAGCAGGGCCTGTTCCGCGACAAGGGCGCGATCCTCGAGCTGGCCTTCGGCCTGGTGGTATTCACCGTGATCGGCGCCGGCTTCCTGATCCACTGGCTGATTCCGGTGATGCCGCTGGCGGTGTGCTTCGCACTGGCGGCGATCGTGTCGCCCACCGATCCGGTGGCAGTCGGTGCGATCGCCTCCAAGGCACCGATTCCGAAGCGGCTGATGCACATCCTGGAAGGCGAGTCGCTGCTCAACGATGCGTCCGGCCTGGTCTGCTTCCGCTTCGCAGTGGCGGCGGTGATGACCGGCACCTTCTCGCTGGCCACGGCGTCGCTGACCTTCGTGTGGGTGGCGGTGGCCGGCCTGGCGGTGGGCGTGGCGGTCACTTTGGGTGTGTCCACGTTCCAGCGCTGGCTGTGGCGCCGTTTCGGTGAAGAGCCCGGCGCGGCGATGCTGGTCAACCTGCTCATCCCGTTCGCGGCCTACCTGTTGGCCGAAGAAATCCATGCCTCGGGCATTCTCGCCGCGGTCGCCGCCGGCATCGCGATGAGCTACGTGGAGCTGACCGGCCGCGTCTCCGGCAGCATGCGCGTGCAGCGCGCCGGGGTCTGGAACATGCTGCAGTTCAGCTTCAACGGCATCATGTTCGTGCTGCTGGGCGAGCAGCTGCCGGGCATCGTCGAACGTGCCACCACCACCATGAACGAAAGCGGCCACCAGAGCGCGTGGTGGCTGCTGGTGTACGTGGTGGTGATCAACCTGGCACTGATCACGCTGCGCCTGCTGTGGGTGTGGCTGTCGCTGCGCTGGAACCTGCTGCGTGCGCGGCGCCGCGGCCTGGAGCGCGGCGAGGCGCCGAACTGGCGCATCGTGGTGGCGACCTCGGTGGCCGGCGTGCGCGGTGCGATCACCCTGGCCGGTGTGTTGACCCTGCCGCTGTTCCTGCCCGATGGCAGCGCGTTCCCGGCGCGTGACCTGGTGATCTTCCTGGCCGCGTCGGTGATCCTGTTCTCGCTGCTGGGCGCCAGCATCGCGCTGCCGCAGCTGCTGAAGGGCCTGCAGCTGCCGGCCGATTCGGGCGAGCGCAAGGAAGAGGACCTGGCGCGCCGGCTGTCGTCGAAGGCCGCGCTGGCCGGGGTCGAGCGCATGCGCCAGCAGCTGGTGATGAACCAGAATACCGAGAACGTGCAGCTGTACAACGACGCTGCGTCGCGGGTGAGCCTGCTGTACCAGCGCCACCTGGAGCGCGACAGTGATGGGCCCGACGTGGACCCGGAGAAGGTGCGGCGCATGGAGATGGGCTACCGCCAGCTGCGCAGCGCCGGCCTCAATGCCGAGCGCGAGGAACTGTTCCGGCTGACCCGGCGCGGGGTGATCTCCGATGAGATCTCGCGGCGCCTGATCCGCAACCTGGACCTGCTGGAATCGCGCAAGCGCGAGTGATGCCCGGGCCGGGCCGTGCTGGCGCCGATGCGGATCCGGCCTTGGAATGTAGAGCCGAGCCTATGCTCGGCTGCTGTTGCTTCAGGCGTCATGAACCCGGAACGAAAAGCAGCCGAGCATGGGCTCGGCTCTACATGCCGGTGCTGCTTACTCCGGCTTCTGGTCCAGGAAATACGCCTCGACCTTGCCCTTGACCTTGATGGTCATCGGGTTGCCGCGGCGGTCGCGGGCCTTGCCGGCCTGCACGCGGATCCAGCCTTCGCTGATCGAGTATTCCTCGACGTTGTCGCGCTCGACTTCGTTGAAACGCACGCCGACGCCACGCTCCAGCGCCTGCGCATCATGGAAGGGGCTGGCCGGGTTGATCGCCAGGTGGTCGGGAGGGGTATCGCTCATCGCTTCATTCACAGTGACGGCCACCAAGGCCGGCTTCAGCGGCACAGGATAAACCGTAGAATGCCGGCCTGCCCCAGAGGAAGTTCCGCCATGCCTGACAACAGCGACTATTTCGACTTCGAGGAAGACATCCACGACTTCGACGAAGATGGCTTCGAGGCGCGGGTCTGGAACCTGCTGGTACTGATCAACCCGGGCGACGAGGAACTGGCCCTGCAGCAGTTCAACCGCTGGCGCGAGCATCTGGCCGAGGACGGGCAGCCGCTGGAAGCGGACAGCGACTGGCTGCCGGCCCTGTTCACGGCCATTGCCTGGCAGTCCGGTTTCGAGGTGGAACGTGATGACCTGGAATCGCTGCAGTCGGCGGTGAACGAGCTGTCGGCGCGCTTCAACCTGCAGCTGGACTGGGGCGGCGACCTGGACGACGAGGACTTCGCCGAAGGCCTGGACGGCGTGCAGCTGATGTCCACCGCCTTCGACCGCCTGCGCGAGCACAACTACACGCTGTGGAGCGTGGATGCCGGCAGCGACGGCTTCACCGGGGTGATGGCATTGACCCGCGACGACGACGCGATGCTGGCGCTGTGCTCGCTGCTGAACGTGGAAATCCGGCTGGGCAGCGACCCGTTCTGAGCAGGACGGCAGCGCTGCGCATGTAGAGCCGAGCCCGCGCCCGGCTGCAGTCCGTTCTCTTGTAGAGCCCAGCCCCACCTCCCCTCCCGCCCGCGGCCACGCCCCGCCCCCGGGCCCGCCCCGGCCGGGGGGGCCCGCCCCGCGGCCCTCGCCCCCTGCCGGG
>NZ_JASJSI010000035.1:0-15417 GCF_030237085.1 Stenotrophomonas maltophilia group sp. Smal32 | reverse complement strand
CGGCGGCGGGGCGCGCCGCCGCAATCAGCCCCCCCCCCCCCCCCGGCGCCGGGGCGGCCGGGGCTGGCCCGGCCCCCGGGGCCGGCGGCGGCCGGGCGCGCGGCCCGGGCGGGGGCCTGGCCTCTACAGGAGGCAAACGGCAGCCTGCCTACGGCCGGTACTGCGCCCTGGCGTTGGCAATCACGGCTTTGACAAGGTCACGGTCGGCGTGCCGGGAAATGGCCCGCGCACCGAGCGCGATTGCCTGCGCGCGCAGCTCGGCGGTGACATCGTAGTGGGCACCGCTGGCCTTGTTCTGGAAGGCCCGCAGGGGAATGCCGAGCTGCGCCGCCATGGCGTGCAGCTCGGGCAGGGTGTCGGCCATCAGGTGCGCCCAGCGCTGTCCGCGCCAGGGATGCACCGCGTCATCGACGTAGACCGTCACGGCCGCGGCCGGTTCAGGCCTGCGGCTTGCTGTCGCTGTCAGCGGCCGGGGTGGCCTTGGCATCGGCAGCAGCTTCAACCACGTCACCTTCGGCGGCTTCGCCTTCCTCGCCTTCAGCAGCGTCGACGCCTTCGAACTCGGCAACCAGCTTGTCCAGGTACTCGTCAGCGGTCTGGCCGGACTCTTCGGCCAGGGTGTCCAGCAGCTTCTGCAGCAGTTCGGAATATTCCAGGTTGACCTTGCGGCCTTCCTTCTCCTGCACGTTGGACAGGTGCTTGAGCATGGCCAGCATCGGCACCGGGTTCTCGGCGTTGCCCATGGTCTGGCCGCCGATGGCCAGCAGCCACTCACGGCCCTGCAGGCCGATGGCGGCGACCACCTGGCCGTCTTCGTTGGTCAGCACGGCATGGTTCTGCACCTGCTGCTGGGCGTTCAGGCGCAGGAACGGGCGCTTGGCCTGCTGCTTCTTGCGCTTGTCGCGCTTGGCCTTGGAGTTCTGGGACATGGGGTGGGATCACCTGGAAACGGAAAGACCGCCATTGTAGCGGGTGCGCCGGGTGATGCCCCTGGTGGGTGCGGACCTTGGTCCGCACGCTTTCCCGGATGTGCGGATCAAGGTCCGCACCCACCGTCTACTTTGCCTCACCCTGCGCGGCCTGCACATCCGGGTCGACGGTCGGCGCCGACAGCCCCACCTGCGGGCCGGCACCGGCCAGGGCGGCCTCCTCGGCGGCCTTGGTCATCACTACGATGCTGATGCGGCGGTTGATCGGGTTCTGCGGGTCGGCCTTGTCGAACAGTACGGACGAGGACAGGCCGACCACGCGGGTGATCTTGCTGTCATCCAGGCCGCCGTCCACCAGTGCGCGCCGTGCGGCGTTGGCACGATCGGCGCTCAGTTCCCAGTTGCCATAGCCGCGTGTGGCCGAATAGGCGGTGATGTCGGTGTGGCCGGTCAGGCTGATCCGGTTCGGCACATGGTTCAGGTACTCGGCCAGCTCGTGCAGGATCTGCTGCGTGTACGGCTTCAGCGTGGCACTGCCAAGGTCGAACATGGGCCGGTTCTGCTTGTCCACGATCTGGATGCGCAGGCCCTCCGGGGTCAGGTCCAGCAGCAGCTGGTCCTTGAACGGTTCCAGCGCCTGGCTCTTGCTGATCGCTTCCTGCAGCTCCTTCATCAGCTGTTCCAGCTGCTGCTTGTCGCGCTGCTGCTGGTCCACCGGCTGCGGCACGGCCTCCTTCTGGTTCTGGAAGGGATCATTGCTGCTGCCGCGCGAGATGTCGGTGGCACCGCCCAGCTTGATCATCGAAGTACTGGCGCCGCCCGGTCCGGCCATGCCGGGTGCAGGCGTGGCGTTCTGGCCACTCAGCGGGCTGGGGTTGCGGAAGTACTCGGAAATGGCCGCACGGTCGTTCTTGTTGGTGGTGGCCATCAGCCACAGCACCAGGAAGAACGCCATCATCGCGGTCACGAAGTCAGCGTAGGCCACCTTCCACGAGCCGCCGTGATGGGCGGCGTGGCCGGCCTTCTTGACCCGGCGGACGATGACAGTGGGCTTGTTCTCGGCCATGGCTCACTTGACCGTCTTCAGGTGCTGCTCGAAATCGGAGAAGGCCGGGCGCACGTTCGACGGCAGCGTCTTGCGGGCAAACTCCAGCGCGATCTTCGGGTTGTAGCCGCGCAGGCAGGCCAGCAGGGCGGTCTTCACCGATTCGTAGATGCGGCTGTCCTGTTCGGCGCGGGCTTCCATGGCCGCCGCCATCGGGCCGACGAAACCGTAGCCCAGCAGGATGCCGAGGAAGGTACCGACCAGCGCACCGGCCACGTGGCCGCCCACTTCGACGATGTCGCCGCCGATCGAGCCCATGGTGATGACGATGCCCAGCACCGCCGCCACGATGCCGAAACCGGGCAATCCGTCGGCGACCTTGGTCAGCACCTGCGAGGGCGCCATGGCTTCGGCATGGTGCTTTTCCAGCTCCAGTTCCAGCAGCGGTTCCAGCTCGTGCGGCTCGATGTTGCTGCCGATCATCAGGCGCAGGCAGTCGGTGATGAAGTCGATCAGGTGATGGTCGGCCTGCACCTTGGGATAGTTGCCGAACAAGGCGCTCTCGGCTGGGCGCTCGACATGGTCTTCCAGTGCCATGAAGCCTTCGCGGCGCGCCTTGTTCAGCAGTTCATAGAGCAGGCTGAGGACGTCGATGTAGTCCTGCTGCTTGTAGCGGGGGCCCTTGAACACGCCCACCATGGCCTGCAGGGTCTGCTTGACCGTCTTGGCCGGGGTACCGACCAGAAAGGCGCCGAGTGCGGCGCCGCCGATGATGACCAGTTCGTAGGGTTGCCAGAGGGCACCCAGGCGGCCGTGGGCACCGAGGTAGCCCCCGATCACGCTGATGATGACGACCAGGAATCCAACGATGATGAGCATGGGGCGACGCAAGGAGAGGGGATATCTCCTTGTCGGCCCGTCGCCTGGTTTTCTGAAGAGGGAATTCTGTGAAATCGGTCAGCGGGATGTTTCAGCCCGCCACGCCGGCTTCAGCGCCGCCGCGCTGCAGCGGATCGGGCCAAGGCTCGCCATTGCCGGTGAACGAAAGTGAGACGGAGTTCAGGCAGTGGCGCTCGTAGGTCGGCGGCGGGCCGTCCGGGAACACGTGGCCCAGGTGGCTGCCGCAGCGCGCGCAGGTGATCTCGGTGCGGACCATGCCGTGGCTGGTATCGCGGATCTCGCGCACATGCGCCGGGTCGAACGGCGCGAAGAAGCTGGGCCAGCCAGTGCCGGAATCGAACTTGGTACTGGAGCGGAACAGCGGCAGCGCGCACAGCCGGCAGCAGTAGACGCCCTCACGCTTGTTGTCGAGGAACACGCCACAGAACGGTGCCTCGGTGCCGTGCTGCAGCAGCACGCGGCGCTCTTCGCTGCTGAGGCCGGCGACCAGCGCCTCGGTCTGGGTGGTAGTGGGGGGCGTCAGGTCGAAGGCGGTCATGGGGGCGCTCGGTGGGGGGTGATGGCCTGGGGATGCGGGAAAAGGTGGGGGTGCCGGGCCCGGCTTGCAAGTGTGATGGCCGTTCATGGGGGGCACACGCGCACGGGCGCAAGGTGAAGCCGATCCATGCCGGAGCGTGCCATGAAACCGACTCTTTCCCTGCTGTTGATCGCCCTGCTGCCGGCGACGGCGCTGGCCCAGGTGCCCACCGCCGACCCGACCGCCACGCGCAGCGCCACCACCGTGGCGCCCGCGCCGGTGACACCGCCACCACAGCCGGCACGCCCGCAGCCGCAGGTGCTGCCCACGCCGCAGCCGGCGCAGCCGATCAGATCCACCGGCCCGGCCCAGGTCGCGCCATCTCCCGCGCCGAAACCGGCTGACAAGGTCTACGACCGCAACGGCCGCATCATTCCCGGGGTGCGCCCGGCCGGGCCGAACCGCGTGTTCGACTCGCGCACGGGCCGCTATTACGACAGCGTGCCGCAGGGCGATGGCCAGCAGATCCGCTAGCGCGGGGCGGTGTAGCTGAACTGCCGAAAACAGCCTGCGGGCGCTCACTGCTTTTTCGCCTGCGATTAACCGATCCGGGACCACCGTGGCCCTGCGTCGGCACCCCGCCGCCGCATGTCCTTCGTCCACTGGATCGCGATCATGAAAAACCAGCAGAACCGTCATCCCGGCAAGGAACCGCAGGGCCGCAACCCGCAGCAACAGCAGCAACAGCAACAGCAACAGATGGACCCGCAGCAGCCGCACAAGGGCGGCAGGCAGCAGGAGCAGCGTTCGCAGAAGCACCCGCAGCAGCGCTGACGGAATCGGGGTCAGAGCCCGCGTTGCGGGATCTGACCCCTCGCATCCCCCGGCCGGGGTCGGATCCCGCGCAGCGGGCTCTGACCCCACCCCCGCCGGCTCAATCGGGAATCGGCAGGCTCAGCGTCTCCTTCACCTCTTCCATCACGATGTAGCTCTTCGACTCACGTACATGCGGCAGCGTCAGCAGCGTGCTGCCCAGCAGCTTGCGGTAGGAGGCCATCTCGCTGATCCGTGCCTTCAGCAGGTAATCGAAGTCGCCCGAGACCAGGTGGCACTCCAGCACGTTGGGCAGCTTCAGGGCGGCGCGGCGGAATTCCTCGAAGATGTCGCCGGACTTGTACGCCAGGCTGATCTCCACGAACACCAGCAGGCTGGCCTTCACCGCCGCAGGGTCCAGGTGGGCGTGGTAACCGGTGATCACCCCCTCGCGCTCCAGCCGGCGTACGCGCTCGGTGCATGGGGTGGTGGACAGGCCGACCCGCTCACCCAGTTCGGTGAAGGAGATGCGGCCTTCGGCCTGCAGGATGCGCAGGATCTTGCGGTCGATCTTGTCCAGTTCGCGGGTACGGGTGGCCATGGCCGTCAACCTTGCGGAATGAATTGCAGGAGAACATCCTGCCGGTCTATTGCAAATCAGGCAAATCTACTGGTATCGGCTGTCTATACTTCCCCAATTATGGTCCCGGCACGCTCCAGTGCAGGGAATGATCGGGTTGGAGAAGTCCCATGCGAGTCCTAGTTCTCGGCAGCGGCGTGATCGGCACCACCAGTGCCTGGTACCTGCGACAGGCCGGGTTTGAAGTCACGGTCATCGACCGTCAGCCCGGCCCGGCGCTGGAAACCAGCTTCGCCAATGCCGGCCAGCTGTCGTTCGGGTACACCTCGCCGTGGGCGGCGCCGGGCGTGCCGAAGAAGGCGATCGGCTGGCTGTTCGAAAAGCACGCGCCGCTGGCGATCAAGCCGGGCATGGACCTGGCCCAGTACCGCTGGCTGTGGCAGATGCTGCGCAACTGCACCCACGAGCGCTACGCGATCAACAAGGCGCGCATGGTGCGCATGTCCGAGTACAGTCGCGACTGCCTGAACGAGCTGCGCGCGCAGATCGGCATCGAATTCGAAGGCCGCGACCTGGGCACCACCCAGTTGTTCCGCACCCAGCAGCAGCTGGATGCCTCGGCGCAGGACATCGAGATCCTGGCCCAGTACGGCGTGCCGTACGAGGTGCTGGACCGCGCCGGCATCATCCAGGCCGAGCCTGCGCTGGCCCACGTCGATGGCCTGGTCGGCGCGCTGCGCCTGCCGCGCGACCAGACCGGCGACTGCCAGCTGTTCACCCGCCGCCTGGCGCAGATGTGCGTGGACGCCGGCGTCGAGTTCCGTTTCGACCAGGACATCACCGGCCTGGAGTTCGACGGCGACCGCATCACCGGCGTGCGCATCGACGGCAAGCTGGAAACCGCCGACCGCTTCGTGGTTGCACTGGGCAGCTACTCGCCGGCGCTGGTCGCGCCGCTGGGCATGCGCCTGCCGGTGTACCCGCTGAAGGGCTACTCGCTGACCCTGCCGATCACCGACCCGGCGATGGCGCCCACGTCGACCATCCTCGACGAGAGCTACAAGGTGGCGGTGACCCGCTTCGACGACCGCATCCGCGTCGGTGGCATGGCCGAAGTGGCCGGCTTCGACCTGTCGTTGTCGCAGCGCCGCCGCGAGACCCTGGAACTGGTGGTCAGCGACCTGTACCCGAAGGGCGGCGACCTGTCGCGCGCGCAGTTCTGGACCGGCCTGCGCCCGGCCACGCCGGATGGCACGCCGGTAATCGGCGCCACGCCGTTCCGCAACCTGTACCTCAACACCGGCCACGGCACGCTGGGCTGGACCATGGCCTGCGGTTCGGGTCGCTACCTGGCCGACCTGATGAGCGCGCGCCAGCCGCAGATCAGCACCGAAGGCCTGGATATTTTCCGCTACGGCCAGTACGGTCACGCGCCGCAACACGAGAACCGCACATGCGTCCTGCCCGCGCGCTGATCGATCTGGGCGCTCTGCGCAGCAACTACCGGCTCGCCCGTGAACTGGGCGGTGGCAAGGCCCTGGCGATCATCAAGGCCGATGCCTATGGCCATGGCGCGGTGCGCTGTGCCCAGGCGCTGGAAGACGAGGCCGATGGTTTCGGCGTGGCCACCATCGAAGAAGCGCTGGAACTGCGCCAGGCCGGCATCCGTGCGCCGATCCTGCTGCTGGAGGGCATTTTCGAACCCAGCGACATGGCGTTGGTGGCCGAGCATGATTTCTGGTTCGCCGTCGGTTCGCCGTGGCAGCTGGAGGCCGTGGCCGCCTTCGACAGCCCCCGCCCGTTGACGGTGTGGCTGAAGCTGGACAGCGGCATGCATCGCCTAGGCCTGGACGTGGACAGCTTCCGCGCGGCGCACGCGCGCCTGTCGGCGCTGCCGCAGGTCGAGCGCATCGTGCTGATGACCCACCTGGCGCGCGCCGACGAGCTGGACAGCGAACGCACCCACGAACAGGCGGCGACGTTCGCGCGCGCCATCGACGGCCTGCACGGCGAGACCAGCGTCTGCAACTCGCCGGCGCTGCTGGGCTGGCCGGACGTGCGCAGTGACTGGGTGCGCCCGGGCCTGATGCTGTATGGCGCAAATCCGCTGCCGGACGACACCACGCTGACCGAGCGCCTGCGCCCGGTGATGACGATGCAGTCGAAGGTGATCGCCGAACGCTGGATCGAAGCGGGTGAGCCGGTGGGTTATGGCGCGCGCTTCGTGGCCAAGGCGCGCACCCGCGTGGGTGTGGTTGCACTCGGCTATGCCGACGGTTATCCGCAGTTTGCCCCGAACGGCACGCCGGTGCTGATCGACGGCCAGCCCGGCACGCTGATCGGCCGCGTGTCGATGGACATGCTGACGGTGGACCTGACCGCGCATCCGCAGGCCGCGGTGGGCAGCGTGGTGGAACTGTGGGGCAGTGCGCCGACGTTGGCGGAACTGGCGCCGCGATGCGGCGTGAGCGCGTACCAGCTGCCGTGCGCGGTCAAGCGCGTGGCGAAGGTGTACGTGTAGAGCCGAGCCTACGCTCGGCTCCGGGAACGTGTGTCGACCAAGGTCGACACCTACCGGTGGGTCGCGTTGCCGGGCATTGCTGCGCAGCCCGGTGGGGCGCGTCGCCCGGCATTACCGCGCAGCGGTGGCCTGGCTGGCCAGCTGGCGCTTCACCCAGTCATCAATCAGGCGCTTCTCGTAGCGCAGCGGATCGCTGTTGGTCAGCAACCCACTGCCCTGCAGGTAGCCGGAGTCGCTCAGGCGGGCGTCGCCTTCGCTCACAATACGGCCGTCGGCGTCCTTCAACGTGTACTGCAGGGTGATGCGGGGCGGGTAGATATCGCGCATCACGCGGATGTCGCGCGCACGCGGGCCGTGCCACGGCTCGTAGTCACCGGCACGCTTGATGTCGACCAGGGTCACATCGAGTGTCTGTCCGGGCTGCAGCGGTTTGGCGGCGGTGGTCTGCAGGTAGCGGGCCAGCTGCTGTACCCAGTCACCGCGTTCGGCCTCGAAGCGGTTGGTGCTCTGGCGGATCTCGGTGAACTTGGCCGGATCCTCCCATTTCACGCTGACCGGGCCATTGGCCTGCAACGCACGCGGGGCTTCCGGATCGGTCACCGCGCGTGGCGCAGCATGGGCGCCGCCTGCCACAAGGGCACTGGCCAGCAGAAGGGCGGCAGCAAGTGAGCGGTTCATGACGGTCTCCTGCATCCCCTGAGGGGGACGATATTGATTACGGATCGAGTGTGATCCCGCTCCCGGGCAACGGCAATGGCCGAATGCGTCATACACAAGAGTGGTTGCCGCCAATTCATCGTCGTCAACCCTGACTGACGGCGCTTGACGCTGTGAATACGCTCTCTGGAACATGCTGTGTTTCCAATCCGGCCCGTCCAGACGCCCTTGTCCACACTGCCGCCCCTAGTGGAGCGCCCACCGATGATGGTGCCGGCGCCCGAACCCGACCTGCATCATGGCGTGCTTGAGCGCATCAACGCCGGTTTCTGCGTGATCCAGGTGCTGTTCGAAGGTGACCGCGCGGTGGACTACCGTTTCATCGAGGTCAACGACGCCTTCGAGCGCCATACCGGATTGAAGGACGCACGCGGTCAGCGCATGACGGCGCTGGAGCCGCACCACGAGCAGGACTGGTTCCGCATCTACGGCGAGGTCGCACGCAGCGGCCGGCCGGCGCAGTTCGAGATGGAGGCACGAGCGCTGGGCCGCTCCTTCGCGGTCGACGCGGTGCGGGTGGGGCGACCGGGAGAAGACAAGGTCGGCATCCTGTTCTTCGACATCACCGCGCGCAAGCAGATGGAAGTGGAGCTGGGTGAAAGCGAGGCCCGCTTCAGCGCACTGGCCGATGGCCTGCCGATGCCGGTATGGGTACTCGACGAGCGCGGCCACGCCCGCTTCGTCAACAGCGCCTTCAGCGAGTTCTTCGGTGGCGATGAAACGCGCGTTCCGGAAGATGTATGGCGCGGCCTGGTGCACCCGGATGATGCGTCCGTATTCGAGTACGAGCTGCAGGAAGCATTGAAGGCGCAGCGTTCGATGCATGCGCTGGTACGCGCGCGCCGCGCCGACGGCCAATGGCGCTGGCTGGAGATGAACGCGCGCCCGCGCTTCTCGCGCATGGGCCGCTTCATCGGTCTGGCCGGCAGCAGTCCGGACGTGACCGAGCGCCGCGAGATCGAACTGGCACGCGAGGAACTGCTGCAGTCCGAGCGCGCCGCGCGCAGTGCCGCCGAGAACATGGCGCGGTTGAAGGACGAATTCCTGGCCACGCTGTCGCACGAGCTGCGCACGCCGCTGACCACCATCCTCGGTTGGAGCGAACTGCTGCTGCAGCGCGTGGACAGCACCAGCCCGCTGTACAAGGGCTTGAACGTGATCGCCAACAGCGCCGGCGCGCAGAAGCGGCTGATCTCGGACATGCTCGACCTCAGCAGCATGCTGCTGGGCAAGGTACAGCTGGAAGTGGAAGTGCTGGACCTGCGCACGCTGCTGGGCGAGGCCATCGGCGCGCAGGAACTGGTGGCCGAGGGCAAGGCGCTGGACGTGCACCTGCAGCTGCCCGAGCAGCCAAGCCCCGTGCTCGGCGATGCCACCCGCCTGCAGCAGGTGTTCTGGAACCTGCTGTCGAACGCGATCAAGTTCACCCCGGCCGAAGGCCGCATCGACGTGCAGTTGCAGGCCGACGGCAACCACTGGGTGATTACGGTGCGCGATACCGGTGATGGCATCGCACCGGAGTTCCTCAACCACCTGTTCAGCCGCTTCCGCCAGGCCGATGGCACCACCACGCGCCGCCATGGCGGCCTCGGCCTGGGCCTGGCGATCGTGCAGCAGCTGGTTGAACTGCACGGCGGTACCGTTGCCGCCGCCAGCGAAGGCCATGGCCACGGCGCCACGTTCACCGTGCGCCTCCCGCAGCACCTGCCGGATGCCGAGCGCCGGCCGCTGCGCGAAGTCATCAGCGGGCCGATCCTGGAGCCGGTGATCGTCGAGCCGTATCCGCTGCGGGGCATGCACGTGTTGGCGGTGGAAGACCAGCCGGAGGTGCTGGAGTACCTGCGGCGCATGCTGGAAAAGCAGGGCGCCAGCGTGTCGGCGGCCAGTTCGGCCGGCGAGGCACTGGCACTGCTGGCCGACACAGGCCATCTGCAGTACCACGTGATGCTGACCGACATCGGCATGCCGGGCATGGATGGCTACGGGCTGGTACGCACGCTGCGCGAGGACATGGGCGTGGATGCCGCAACACTGCCCGCGGTGGCGGTGACCGCACTGGCGCGTGCCGATGATCGGCGCCGCGCGCTGGCCTCGGGCTTCCAGGAGCACGTCGCCAAGCCGTATTCGGTGGCGCAGCTGGTGGCCGCCGTGCGCAAGGTGCAGGTGCCGCGCGCCGACAGCGCGCTGCACTGAACATTCACGGCCGATCGGCGACCCTGCAATCAGGAGGTCGCCGATGTCCCGTATTGCTCCCCGCATCCATACCGATCCGGCGCAGATCGCGCGCCTGGAAGCCCTGCTGCCGCAGCTGGAGGGCGAAACGCAGGTGGAACTGACCCTGCACGACGGCCGGCGCCTGCTCGGCACGGTGGCGGTGAAGCCGACCGTGCAGCAGTACCGCAATGACGCCGGCGATGAAGGCAGCAACGGCCAGTTGCGCCTGGATGACTACGACACGCCGGTGCAGCAGCACCATGTGTGGCTGGACGAGATCGCCAGCGTCAACCGTCTGCCACCCAGGGCGCCTTGATCGGATGTAGAGCCGAGCCCACGCTCGGCTGCGCCGTCACCCGAGCGTGGGCTCGGGCGCTACACCGGTGCATCAATGCTCGAACAACGTCGGCGTCGCCTCGAACCGCCGCGCATAGGCGCGTTCCTCCGCGACCCGGGCCACCTCGTCGTCGGCCAGGTCCGGCGCACCATACAC
Source organism: Stenotrophomonas maltophilia group sp. Smal32 (assembly GCF_030237085.1). Taxonomy (NCBI): domain Bacteria; kingdom Pseudomonadati; phylum Pseudomonadota; class Gammaproteobacteria; order Lysobacterales; family Lysobacteraceae; genus Stenotrophomonas; species Stenotrophomonas maltophilia group sp. Smal32. The sequence goes on along the minus strand of NZ_JASJSI010000035.1, from coordinate 4,688 downwards.
TGCATAGGCCACGCTGCCATCGGCGCCATGGCCGACCTGGTGCAGCCGGTAGCGTGAGTGGCCGCCGCCGGTGTCCTCGGGGTAGTGCACGGGCGGATGGCTGCCTTCCAGGTCCATTTCACTGTTGTCGACCACGCCACCGACGAACAAGGCTCGCATGCAGGTTCTCCTGGGTTTCCGGGGGAGCCTCTACCCTGAACGTTCCAATGTTGCTGGCGGATCAAGGCCCCGTTCGGGTTTCGCAAAGCGGCCTGGCGGGGCCGGCCCGGCCAAGCCGGTACAATGGACGGCCCTCACGCTTGAAGTACCCGCGCCGATGGCCTCCAGCGACGACGCCCCCCTGCAGACCCTGTTCCTGCCGTTCTCCCAAGGTGCCCTGCGCTGGCCGGAGGGCCCGGTGGCCTTCCTGCGTGCCCGCGATGGCTGGCCGCTGCGAGAAGTGGCCGGCAACCGCGAGCTGCACTGCGAGCAGAGTTTTGCCCCGTTCGCGCAGCCGCTGCAGCAGGCCGCCGGCTGGACCGTCAGCGGCCAGCTGGACGATGCCGCAGGCAAGGGCCGCTACCCGCTGGTGCTGGTGCTGCCGCCGCGCCAGCGTGAAGAAGCCCGCGCGCTGTTCGCCCGCGCGTTGGCGCTGGTCGCCGACGGCGGCCGCATCGTCGCCTGCCAATCCAACAACGAAGGCGCGCGCTCGGGCGAGGGCGACCTCAAGCAGCTGGCCGGCCTCGGCGGCAGCCTGACCAAGAACCATTGCCGCGTGTACTGGACCGCCCCGCTGCAGGGCCAGCACGACGCCGACCTGGCCAAGCGCTGGTCGGCGCTGGACGCGGTGCGCCCGATCGTGGGTGGCCGCTTCCTCAGCCGCCCGGGCGTGTTCGCCTGGGACCGCATCGATCCCGCGTCGGCGCTGCTGGCCGAGCACCTGCCGGCCGACCTGGCCGGGCGTGCCGCCGACCTCGGCGCGGGCTACGGCTACCTGTCGCGCGAACTGCTGGAGCGTTGCCCGAAGATCACCGCGCTGGACCTGTACGAGGCCGAGCAACGTGCGTTGGCGCTGGCCGAGCTGAACCTGGCGCCGCCGCCGCGCCCGCTGCCGCTGCGCTTCCTGTGGCAGGACGTCACCGCCGGCATCGAGCCGGGCTACGACGTCATCATCAGCAATCCGCCGTTCCACACGCCGTCGCGCGCCGACCGCCCGGACATCGGCCAGCGCTTCATCGCCGTGGCCGCGCAGGCGTTGCGCCCGGGCGGGCGCCTGTACGTGGTGGCAAATCGCCACCTGCCGTACGAGCACACCCTCAACGACAGCTTCGGTGCCGTGCGCGTGATTGCCGAGCGCGATGGCTTCAAGCTGGTCGAAGCGGTGAAGGGGAAGGGCCGGTGAAGCTGGTCAAGCACATCGCCAACCTGGGCTACGGCAGCCGCAAGCAGGTGCAGTGGATGTTCCGCGAGGGACGCGTCACCGACGCCGACGGCGAGGTGCTGTACGCCGACGACCAGGTGCCACACGAGGCCATCCGTGTCGATGGCGAGCCGCTGGACCCGCCGGCCGGGTTGTCGATCGCGCTGCACAAGCCGGCCGGCTATACCTGCTCGACCAAGGACACCGGCCGCCTGATCTACGACCTGCTGCCACCGCGCTTCCGCGACCGCGATCCGGTGCTGTCCACGGTCGGCCGCCTCGACCGCGAGACCAGTGGCCTGCTGCTGCTGACCGACGACGGTGGCCTGCTGCATCGGATCATCTCGCCGAAGTCGAAGCTGCCCAAGGTCTACGAAGTGGAGCTGAGCGACGACCTGCGCGGCGACGAAGCGGCGCTGTTCGCCAGCGGCACGCTGATGCTGGAGTCCGAGAAGACGCCCCTGCTGCCGGCTGAACTGGAAGTGCTGGATGTGCGCCGCGCGCGCCTTGTGCTGCACGAAGGCCGCTACCATCAGGTACGCCGCATGTTCGCCGCCACCGGCAACCACGTGCAGGCCCTGCATCGCAGCCGCGTCGGCGGGCTGGACCTGCAGGGGCTGGACGAGGGGCAATGGCGGCAGCTCACTTCCACCGACCTGGATACGCTGTTCGCTCCATGACCAACATTGCTGCGCTGCCGTTCCTCCCCGACGCCGTCATCTTCGACATGGACGGCTTGATGATCGACAGCGAGCGGGTCTCGCTGGCCTGCTGGAGCCAGGCCGCCGACGAGTTCGGACTGGGCCTGGATGAAACGGTGTTCCTGCGCATGGTCGGCCTCGGTGATCGCGACACGCACGCGCTGCTACGTGCGCAGGGCATCGAGGACAGCGTGATCGAGGCGGTGGCCGCGCGCTGCCACGAGCTGTATGAAGCACGCACGCAGACCGGCCTGCCGTTGCGGCCGGGCATCCTGGAGCTGCTGGAATTGCTGAAGGCGCATGCGGTTCCGCGCGCGGTGGCGACCACTACGCGGCAGCCACGGGCCAACCGCAAGCTGGCGGCGGCCGGACTGCTGCCGTACTTCGATGCGGTGATCACCAGTGGCGACGTGGCGCGGCCGAAGCCGGCGCCGGACATCTATCTGCTGGCCGCGCAGCGGCTGGGGCAGGCGCCGGAGCGGTGCCTGGCGCTGGAGGATTCGCCGGCGGGTACGCGTGCGGCACTGGCGGCCGGCATGACGGTGATCCAGGTGCCGGACCTGGTGCATCCGGATGAAGAGTTGCGGGCCCTGGGCCACCGCATCGTTGGATCGCTGGTGGACGCGCACGCATTGCTGGTGCCGTTGTTGCCGAAGTAACGGTGGGTGCCAACCGCCCCTGAGGGTGGGTGCCGACCGTTGGTCGGCACACCTGTTCCCATCACACCCGCCCGAACACCAGCGCGGCGTTGGTGCCACCGAAGCCGAAGCTGTTGGACATCACCGTATCCAGCTTCTGCTCGCGGCTTTCGCGCAGGATCGGGAAGCTCTCCACCCTCGGGTCCAGCTCGCCGATGTTGGCCGAACCGGCGACGAAGCCGTCGCGCATCATCAGCAGGCAGTAGATCGCCTCATGCACGCTGGCCGCGCCCAGCGAGTGGCCGGACAGTGCCTTGGTCGAGGACAGCGGCGGTACTGCATCGCCGAACACTTCGCGGATGGCGTTGAGCTCGGTGACATCCCCCAGCGGCGTCGAGGTGCCGTGGGTGTTGAGGTAGTCCAGCGGACGATCGACGCCCTGCAGCGCCATCTTCATGCAGCGCACCGCGCCTTCACCGGACGGAGCCACCATGTCGGCACCATCGGAGGTGACGCCATAGCCGATCAGCTCGGCATGGATGTGCGCGCCGCGGGCTACGGCGTGGTCGTAGTCTTCCAGCACCAGCATGCCGCCACCACCGGCGATGACGAAGCCGTCGCGGTCCTTGTCGTACGGACGCGAAGCGCTGGCCGGGGTCTCGTTGAAGCTGGTCGACAGTGCGCCCATCGCGTCGAACATCACGCTCATCGACCAGTGCAGGTCTTCACCGCCACCGGCGAACATGATGTCCTGCGCGCCATGGCGGATCATGTCCGCGGCGGCGCCGATGCAGTGTGCCGACGTCGCGCAGGCGGCCGACAGCGAGTAGCTGACGCCCTTGATCTGGTAGGCCGTGGCCAGGCAGGCCGAGACGGTCGAGCACATCGTGCGCGGCACCATGTACGGGCCGACCTTGCGCACGCCACGCTCGCGCAGCAGATCGACCGCGCCGATCTGCCATTCGCTGGAGCCGCCACCGGAACCGGCGATCAGGCCGGTGCGCAGGCTGCTGACCTGCTCGGCGCTGAGCCCGGCATCGGCGATGGCGTCGCGCATGGCCAGATAGGCGAAGGCCGCCGCATCGCTCATGAAGCGCTTCTGCTTGCGGTCGATCAGCGCGTCCAGATCGAGATCGACGCGGCCGCCGATCTGGCTGCGCAGGCCGGCCTCGGCATGGTCGGCCAGTGCAGTGATGCCGGAGCGCCCTTCGCGCAGCGCGGCCGAAACAGTATCCAGATCATTGCCGAGGCAGGACGTGATGCCCATGCCGGTGATGACGACGCGACGCATCAGAAGCTCCCGGTTTCAGTGAACAGGCCGACGCGCAGGTCGCGCGCGCTGTAGATTTCGCGGTCATCCACGTACATGCGGGCATCGGACTGGGCCATCACCAGCTTGCGGTTGATGACGCGGCTGATGTCGATCTCGTAGCGCACCAGCTTGGCGTCCGGCAGCACCTGGCCGGTGAACTTCACCTCCCCACAGCCCAGCGCGCGGCCCTTGCCGGGGGCGCCCAGCCAGGTCAGGAAGAAGCCGGTCAGCTGCCACATGGCATCCAGGCCCAGGCAGCCGGGCATCACCGGGTCGCCGATGAAATGGCAGCCGAAGAACCACAGGTCCGGGCGGATATCCAGTTCGGCGCGTACCATGCCTTTGCCATGCGGTCCGCCGTCCTCGCGGATTTCGGTGATGCGGTCGAACATCAGCATCGGGTCGTTGGGCAGACGGCCGGCAGCGGTGCCGAACAGTTCACCGCGTGCGCTGGCCAGCAGCTGTTCGCGGTTGAACGCGTGGAGACGGGTCATGAAGCACAATCCTGGAAGCGAAGAACAGGGAAACAAGCGCCCGAGAATGCCCGTGGAAACTGCGCCGATCAAACATTTCAACCGTACGCAACCGTAGTGTTTTCAAGGGAATACGCGCATCCTGTTGATGTGCAACGACCTGTC
>NZ_JASJSI010000034.1:0-44565 GCF_030237085.1 Stenotrophomonas maltophilia group sp. Smal32 | reverse complement strand
GGAATACCCTACGGCCCCCTCAAGGGGTTCGCTTTGGGCGGTGGCTGGCCGCGCGCGCTGCTGGGCAGGGCGTTATTCCCCAAAAACCACCGAAAGGCCAGGTACGTGGGGGGTTTGTGGCTGGGTGTCGTGGAAACGGGGGGCGGTTTGGTGGTTATGCTGGGATTTTTTGCGCCTAACACAACGTGAAGCCCCGCGCGCGCGGGGGGGACGGCGCGGCGCCGCCCGAGCATGGGCTCGGCTCTACAGTAGATCCACGCCACGCGTGGATGTGCATCGGTCAAAGTTCGCGGACCAGGGCCCCGTCACGCAGCCGGTACTGCGCATCGACCACGCCTTCGGGCAGGTCGTCGTGGGTGATCATCAGCAGGCTGCGCCCGTCCAGCAGCCCGGAAAGATCCTGCAGCAGCGCACGTGCAGTATCCACGTCCAGGCCTTCGGTGGGTTCGTCCAGCAGCAGGATCGGCGCATCGCGCAGCAGCGCGCGCGCCAGCGCCAGGCGCCGCGCCTGGCCGGCCGACATTGTCGCGCCGTTCTCGCCCACCCAGGTCTGCAGACCACCGTTGTTCTCGGCCCAGTCGCCCAGGCGAACGCGGCGCAGCACCGCCCACAACGCAGCGTCGCTGGCATCGGGATCACCCAGGCGCAGGTTCTCGGCCACGCTGCCGGCAAACACCGGCGCGTTCTGCGGCAGCCAGGCCAGCTGTCGATGCCAGTCGGCCTGGCTGAAATCGCGCAGGTCGCGGCCACCATAGGTGATTCGCCCCTGCTGCGGATCCCACAAGCGCAGCAGCAGGCTGGACAGCGTGGTCTTGCCACTGCCGCTGTCGCCGCGGATGGCGATTCGTTCGCCCGGCGCGAGGGTCAACTGCAGGCCGGACAACACCGGTCGCGCCGCACCCGGCCACTGGAAATGCACGTCATCCCAATGCACGCGCGCGGCCTCCGGCACTGCCTGCGGCGCCTGCGGATCCTCCACCGTCGGCGGTTGCTCGACGATGGCCTGCAGGCGATCGGCGGCGATGCGCCCGGCCTGCAGCGACTGCCAGGCCAGGCCCATGCCCGCCCACAGTTCGATCAGTGCCACGGTAAGGAACACCAGGCCCGCCGCCATTTCCGGCGCGATGCGCTGCTGTTCGGCCGCGAGGAGCGCCAGCGCCAGCATCGCCACCAGCCCCAGCCCCGCGACCACGCCATGCAGGGTCGAGGCTGCGATCAGGCGCCAGCGCCGACGACGATCACGCGCGGCCAGCTGCTTGGCCGCCACGCGCACCTTCAGCTGCCAGGCCGCATCGGCATGCAGCGCGGCCAGATCGCCCGCACCCTCCAATCCTTCAAAGGCGGCGGTGCGCAGTGCAGCACGATGCGCGGCACGGTCGGCCTCTTCATCGTCGCGGCCGCGCACACCCAGCCACGGCACGCCGAAGGCGATCAGCAGCGCCAGCACTGCCAGCAACACTGCTGCCGACGGCAGGATCAGCGCCGCCGAGGCCACCGCCACCAGCGTCAGCGCACCCAGCGCCACCAGCGGCCCGATCGCACGCACCAGCAGGCCGTCCACTTCACCGATGTCACCGAGCAGGCGCGCCAGCAGATCGCCGGTGCGCGTCGCCCCCAGCCGTGCCGGTGCCAGCGGCAGCGCGCGGCGGAAGAACCACACGCGCAAGTCGCGGGCGATGCGCAGGGTGGCGTCGTGGCCCACCAGCTTTTCGAAGTAGCGCGACACGATGCGCGCCATGGTCAGCCCGCGGATACCCGCGGACGGCGAGAAGAAGTTGAAGCCCTTGCCGAGGCCGGCCGCACCGGCCAATGCAGCGGCGGTGAGGAAACCACCGGACAGGCCCAGCAGTGCGGTGCCGGCCAGCATGGTGGTCCACAACAGCAGGATCGTCAGCAGCAGGCGCGGCCGATGGCGCAGGAACACCGCACGCAACGAATCAGGTGAACGGCTCATGCGCGCACCGCCTGTGCTGGTTCCACCAGGCGACCTTCCGGCAACAGCAGGCAGCGATCGGCCCAGGCGATCACCGCCGGGCTGTGGGTGGCGACCACCACACTGCGGCCTCGTGCATAGGCCGCCAGGCTGCGCAGCAGTGCGGCCTCGGTATCGGCGTCGAGAAACGCGGTGGGTTCGTCCAGCAACAGCACCTGCGGGTCGCGCAGCAACAACCGGGCCAGGCCGATGCGACGGGCTTCGCCGCCGGACAGGCCGAAGCCACGTTCGCCGATCACCGTCTCCAGCCCCTGTGGCAGGCGCTGTGCGAACTGAAGCACCTGCGCGGCCTCGGCCACCGCACGCAGTCGCGCATCGCTGGCACCCGGATCGGCCAGGCGCAGGTTGTCGGCAATGCTGCCGTGGAACAGGTACGGACGCTGGCTGGCATAGGCCACCTGCACGCCAGGACGCAGCTGCAGTTTGCCGGCGCGCGGCGGCAGCCAACCGGCCAGCGCTTCCAGCAGCGTGCTCTTGCCGGACCCGCTGGGACCGACCAGGGCCAGCCGCTGGCCCGGCTCCAGCAGCACATCCAGATCGTGCAGCACATCGTGCGGCGCGCCCAACGGGCGAAGCACCAGTCCCTGAGCCTGCAACGGCGGCAATGCAGCTTCGGCCGGCTCCACCGCCAGCGGTGCGATCTCGTTCTCGATCAGGCCATGCTCCTCGGGCAGTGACTGCAGCAGGCGTTCCACCTCGGCAGCAGCGGCCAGTGCATTGGCACGATCGTGGTAGTGCGCGGCCAGGCGCCGCAGCGGCGCGTAGAATTCCGGCGCCAGCAGCAGGCAGAACAGGCCCGCGCCCAGCGTCGGCACCGTCGAGTGCAGCGACATCATGCCCAGGTAGCTCAGGCCCAGGTACAACGCGACCATCGCCACGCTGACCGAGGCGAAGAATTCCAGCACCGTGGACGACAGGAAGGCGATGCGCAGCACCTTCAGGGTACGCACGCGCACCCCTTCGGCGGCGGCCTCGATACCTTCCAGCTCGGCCTCGCCACGGCCATACAGGCGCAGCAGGCCCAGGCCCTTGATGCGATCAGCAAAGTGGCCGCTCATCCGCGCCAGTTCGCCCAGCTGGGCACGACCGGCAGCTTCGGCACCCCAGCCCACCAGCATCATGAAGAACGGCACCAGTGGCGCGGTGAACAGCAGGATCAGCGCCACCACCCAATCAACCCAGGCCACCGCGGCCAGGATCAGCAGTGGCACCACCACCACTTCGGTGCGCACCGGCAGGAAGCCACTGTAATAGTTCTCGATCGCATCGCCGTGATGCAGCATCAGTTCGCCCAGCTCACCGGTGCGGCGTTGCCGCAGCCACAGCGGACCGTGGCCCAGCAGGCGGGCGAACACGCGCTCACGCAGGGCCAGGCGCGCGGCATCGGCCACATCACCGGCAGCAGCCTGGGTGGCGCTGCCGAGCAGCGTGCGCAGCACCAGGACCAGCGCCAGCCCCCCCAGCACCGGCAGGCCCGATGCCAATGGCGCGCGCTCGACCAGCACCTGCTGCACCAGCCAGGCAATGGCGGCAGCCTGGCCGATCAACAGTGCGCCGGACAGGCTGATGCACAGCGCGGCCAGGCGCTGGCGACCCCGGGCGGAGCGTGACAGGTCGGCCAGCCAGGCCGTGCGCACACGCCGCTGGCGGGCGGTTTCAGCTTCCGGGTACAGGCCGTCAGGGGTCGTTTCGGCAGCGCTCAAGAGGTCTTCACGGGCAACGGGGGAGACACGGCATTGTAGGCGCAGGCAACAGCCCGCCCCTGCGGCCGGCGGTCGCAGTCTTCATCAGGTTGGCATACGATCAACCGGGGCACCTGTTCATACATTGATCTGGATCAAGGCTGTTTGAAGTAGTCGGTCACATCATTCACGTCGTAGACCACCCTTCCCGCCACCTGCAACGGCACTATCCAACGAGGTAGCCAGGCCATGATTGATCAGACAGTCGTAGAACTGTCGCGGCTGCAATTCGCGCTGACCGCGATGTACCACTTCCTATTCGTACCGCTCACCCTCGGCCTGTCCTTCATGGTGGCCATCATGGAGAGCGTGTACGTGATGACCGGCAAGGAGATCTGGCGCAGGATGACCCTGTTCTGGGGCGTCCTGTTCGGCATCAACTTCGCCATGGGCGTTGCCACCGGCATCGTCATGGAATTCCAGTTCGGCATGAACTGGTCCTACTACAGCCACTACGTGGGTGACATCTTCGGTGCGCCGCTGGCGATCGAAGGCCTGATGGCGTTCTTCCTGGAAGCCACCTTCGTCGGCCTGTTCTTCTTCGGCTGGAACCGCCTCACCAAGGTCAAGCACCTGATGGTGACCTGGCTGATGGCGCTGGGCACCAACCTGTCGGCAATCTGGATCCTGGTGGCCAATGGCTGGATGCAGAACCCGACCGGTGCGGTGTTCAACCCGGAAACCATGCGCATGGAAGTGGTCGACTTCATGGCGGTGGTGTTCAACCCGGTGGCGCAGGCCAAGTTCGTGCACACCGTCAGCGCCGGCTACGTGACCGGTGCGGTGTTCGTGATGGCGATCAGCGCGCTGTTCCTGCTGCGCAACAAGCACAAGGACCTGGCCCGTCGTTCGTTTGCGGTGGCCGCGGCGTTCGGCCTGCTGTCATCGCTGTCGGTGGTCGTGCTGGGTGACGAGAGCGGTTACGCCGCCAGCGAACACCAGAAGATGAAGCTGGCCGCGATCGAAGCGATGTGGGAGACCGAGCGTGCGCCGGCCGACTTCACCGCCTTCGGCATCCCCAACCAGGAGACCCACCAGAACGACTACGCGGTGAAGATCCCCTACCTGATGGGCCTGATCGCCACCCGCTCGTTGAACCAGCCGATTCCCGGCATCCTGGAACTGGTCGAGCGCGCCGAACACCGCGTGCGTGGCGGCCAGCTGGCCTACGGTGCATTGGAACGCCTGCGCGCCAACAAGAACGACGTTGAAGCGCGCGAGATGTTCGACCGTCACTGGCAGGACCTGGGCCACGGCCTGCTGCTCAAGCGCTATCGCGATGACATCCTCAACGCCACCCCGCAGGAAATCTCGCAGGCGGCGATGGACACGGTGCCGCGCGTGATGCCGTTGTTCTGGACCTTCCGCGTGATGGCCGGCCTCGGCTTCTACCTCATCGCTTTCTTCGCCCTGGCCTTCTACTACTCCTGCCGCAACAATTTCCAGGACAAGCGCTGGTTCCTCACGCTGGCCCTGTGGACGCTGCCGGCACCGTGGATCGCGATCGAGTGCGGCTGGTTCGTGGCCGAGTATGGTCGCCAGCCGTGGGCGGTCGATGGCGTGCTGCCGACCTTCTATGCAGCATCGGGGCTGGCCCTGCATGAAATCGTGCTGACCCTGGCCGGCTTCACTGCCATCTACACCGCGCTGATCGTGGTCGAGATCAAGCTGATGCTCAAGGCGATCCGCAAGGGTCCGGACGAGGTGCTGCCGTCACTGCAGTCGCCCCAGCCGCATGCTTCCCACAATGCCTCGGCGCCGGCCGCCGGCCAGGCCTGAGGCAGGAGAACCAAGATGGATTTCATTCTTCTGGACTACACCACGCTGCGCGTGATCTGGTGGCTGCTGCTCGGCATCCTGCTGATCGGTTTCGCCGTGATGGATGGTTTCGACCTGGGCGTGGGCACCCTGCTGCCCTTCGTCGCCCGCAACGACGCCGAGCGCCGGCTGGTGATCAACACCATCGGCCCGGTGTGGGAAGGCAACCAGGTGTGGCTGATCCTGGGCGGCGGCGCGATCTTCGCCGCCTGGCCGCCGCTCTATGCGGTCAGTTTCTCCGGGTTCTACCTGGCGATGTTCGTGATCCTGTTCGCGCTGATCCTGCGTCCGGTCGGTTTCAAGTTCCGCAGCAAGATGCCCAGCGAACGCTGGCGCAACACCTGGGACTGGGCGCTGTTCATCGGTGGCTTCATCCCGGCGCTGATCATGGGCGTGGCGGTGGGCAACGTGGTGCTGGGCGTGCCGTTCCACTTCGATGACAGCATGCGCATCTTCTACACCGGCTCGTTCTTCGGTCTGCTGATGCCCTTCGCACTGCTGGCCGGCCTGCTCAGCGTGTCGATGCTGGTCGCCCACGGTGCCGCCATGCTGGTCCTGAAGACCGACGGCCCGGTGGCCGAACGTGCAGCCCGTTTCGGCAGCATCGCCGCGATCATCGCCTTCGTGCTGTTCGCCGTGGGCGGTGCCTGGGTGGCCTTCGGCCTGCCGGGCTACCAGATCACCTCGCAGGTGGTCACCGATGGTGCAACCAATCCGCTGCTGAAGACCGCCGAACTCGGCGCCGCCGGTGGCTGGATGCGCAACTACAGCGCGATGCCAGCCACGATCCTGGCCCCGCTGCTCGGCCTGGCCGGCCTGCTGGCCAGTGCGGTACTGCTGCGTGCCCGTCGCGGCGGCCTGGCCTTCATCGCCTCCGGTGCGGCCATCGCCGGCATCATCCTGACCGTCGGCTTCGCCATCTTCCCGTTCCTGCTGCCGTCCTCGAGCCAGCCCACCTCCAGCCTGACCGTGTGGGACGCCTCGTCCAGCCACCTGACCCTGTGGATCATGCTGCTGGCCACGGCGGTGTTCCTGCCGATCATCCTCGCCTACACCACCTGGGTGTACCGCGTACTGAAGGGCAAGACCACCACCGAAGAGATGGGCAACAACCCGAACGCTTACTGATTGACGGTGTGGCGGCCCACGGCCGGCACATCCCTTGAACAAAGGAGATCGACCATGTGGTATTTCGCCTGGATTCTCGGTGCCGGCCTCGCCTCGACGGTGGCCATCCTCAACGGCATGTGGTTCGAAGCCCGCGAGCAGAACCGCATCGAGAAGGAAAATCGTCGCTGAGCTGTAAAAAAACCTTGCCGCCCTGGCCTTCACACGGTATCTTAGGCGGCTCCTTCGGGGTGTAGCTCAGTCTGGTAGAGCGCTACGTTCGGGACGTAGAGGTCGCAGGTTCGAATCCTGTCTCCCCGACCACTCACGTGGTCGCATTGAAGCCTGGTGAAGTCGTCCAGGCTTTTTTGTTCCCTGAAGTGGCACTGCTTCGGCAGTGTGAAGAAAACAGCATTTACCCCTTGCCGCCATCGGGGTGAATCGCTAGAATAGGCGGCTCCCTTCGGGGTGTAGCTCAGTCTGGTAGAGCGCTACGTTCGGGACGTAGAGGTCGCAGGTTCGAATCCTGTCTCCCCGACCACTTCGGTGGTCACCAAGAAGCCTGGAAGACATCACTGTCCTCCGGGTTTTTTTGTACCCAGTGCCAAGCCGCCCGCATGACGGGACCTTGCCGGAGCGCGCACGTACAATGGCCGCGCTGCCGGCCCCACCTGCAGCCGCCACTCCCCCACCTGCCGCTTCGGCGTAGACCGATGCCGGCGCTGCATGCCATTGCCTTGGCGTGCGACACCTGCAAGGACCACCGATGAGTTCCTCCACTTCCGATTCGCCATCGCTGCTGCACGGGCGCGTGCTGGCTTTCGCCGCCATTCTGCTGGCAGCGATCAACCTGCGCACCGCGGTTACCTCGATCACGCCGCTGCTGGACGTGCTCGGCCAGCAGTTCGGCTTCGGTACCACCATGACCGGCGTACTGGGCATGCTGCCGACCGCCTCGTTCGCGCTGTTCGGCGTGGCCGCGCCAGTGCCGGCAACGTCGGCACGCTGCTGCTGGGGTCGGTGCTGGCGCTGGCCGGCATGGGCATCGGCAACGTGGTGGTACCGCCGCTGGTGAAGCGCTACTTCGCCAACAAGGTCGGCACCATGAGCACGCTCTACATCAGCGTGCTGCAGCTGGGCACGATGCTGCCGGCGCTGCTGGCGGTGCCAGTGGCCAACGCCGCTGGCTGGCGCGTCTCGCTGGGCATGTGGGCGCTGCTCGCGCTGGCCGCGGCACTGCCGTGGCTGGTGCTGGCCAGGCGCGCACCGAAGCCGCAGGCCGACGCCACCGATCCCACCGCACAGCCGCACGGCAAGGTCTGGCGCACGTCGCTGGGCTGGAGCATGACGCTGATGTTCGGCATGACCTCGCTGATGACCTATTCGATGTTCACCTGGCTGCCGCGCATCGTGGTCGAGGCCGGTGGCACGCCCGCCTTCGGTGGCGTGATGGTCGCGGTGTTCTCGGCGCTGGGCCTGCTGCCTTCACTGGTCATCCCATCGATGGCGGTTCGCATGCAGAACCCGTTCCCGCTGGTGCTGATCGGCTTCTTCTCGTTCGTGATCGCCTTCACCGGCCTGCTGCTGCTGGCACCGATGAAGGCCCCGCTGCTGTGGGCCTGCCTGCTCGGCGTCGGTCCGTCAACCTTCCCGCTGGCGCTGACCCTGATCAACCTGCGCACGCGCACCCCCACCGGCTCGGCGGCGCTGTCCGGCTTCATGCAGGGCGTGGGCTACAGCTTCAGCTGCCTGGGGCCGTTCCTGGTCGGCTGGCTGCATACGGTCAGCAACGGCTGGACGCTCCCGTTCAGCTTCCTGTTCGGCTGCGCCACCCTGATGCTGTGCGCCTCCTGGGTGGCCTGCAAGCCGCGCAAACTGGAAGATCTCTGGTAACCGGCCGGGGCCACCAGACGGTCCCGCCTACCGCTCGTCAGCCCGTTTGCGCATTTTGACGCCGGGCTGACAATTCCGGGCGGATAGTGCCCACGAATGCCCTTCCTTGCCGCGTGCCGGCATCGGGCATGGGGGCGGCAGCGCCGCCCAGGCCACCACTCGGTGTGCGGGGGACTCTCGTTTCAGACAAGACATTGCAGGTCGCTGTCCTGGTTCCGCCCATCCCTGCTGGATGGGAGTTCGCGAGGGGAGTGACGCAGGCCACGGCCATCCCAAAATCTGGCATGTGATGTGCGTCACATTTTTCAGGTTGTCTGGTTCGGAAGCCAAGGGGGTCCCCAATGGTTGTCCACCGTCGGCTGGCGCTTTGCGTCGGCCTCGCCTGCACTGCCCTGGCCTGGGCCAGCAGCGCTGCGCCGCCCGATCGCGAAGCGGCCCTGGCCGAGATCGGCCGCTACCGCGACCAGGCCCGATGGCTGGATGCGATGGGCGCCATCGAGCGTGCCAGCCAGCAGCAGCCCAATGACGATCTGCTGTTCAAGCTGCGCGTGCTGACCCTGGGCGACATCGGCAATGCCTGGCGCGCCTGGGAGCTGCTCCAGCAGCGCCCGCAGCTGTTCGACGCTGCACAGAAGCAACGAATCGAAGGCGACTACCTGGCCAAGCTGGTGGTCTGGAGCCTGGCCTACAGCAGCAGCGAAGACAGCCGGCTGGAAGAGGCCGAATCAACCCTGGCGCGCATGCAGCGCTACGTCGGCGCAGAGGGCACCCCACCCGCGCAGGCGCCACTGCGCATCCGCCTGGACCGGCTGATCCTGCTCAACCGCCTGGGGCGCCACGCGCAGGTGCGCGAGGAAGCGCGGGCACTGCAGGCCGAAGGCCACACGTTGCCCGACTACGTGCTGCCCGCCGTGGGTGATTCGTTGATGGGCACCCTGCACCCGGAGGAAGCCATCCCGGTACTGCAGGCCGCAGTAGCCGCCGATCCGACGCGTGACGCCTCGCATTCGGAACTGGCCTATGCCTACCTGGAAAGCGAGCAACAGGAAAAGGCCATCGACCTGCTGCAGGCCTGGCGCGACAAGGAGCCGCCCTGGCGCTGGAGCAACGGCAAGTCACCGTACGCGAACTGGTCGCGCTACGAGGCCGACCTGAACCTGGCAATGGTGCGCGCCTACAGCGGCGACCTGCGCACCGCACAGCACGACCTGGAATCGATGGTCGACATCGCACCTGGCAACGGCGGCCTGCAGAGTGCGCTGGGCAGCGTGTACATGATGCGCGGATGGCCACGCATGGCGCTGCAGCGGCAGCAGATGGCGCATGCGCTGGACCCACGCGACATCGAGCCACGGCTCGGCATGGAAGAGGCGTACGTTGCCCTGCAACGCGACGACCTGGCACGGCCGCTGCACGACGATCTGGTCGCGCGCTATCCCACCCAACCGGCAGTCGAACGCATGGACCAGGCCTGGCGCGCGCATCGCGGCTGGCACGTGAAGGCATGGACGGATATCGGCCGCAGCTCGGGCGGCGGTGGCACCTCGCCACTGGGCAACAACGACCGCCATTACGGTCTTGAGGTGGAAACGCCGTTGCTGGATGACCGCTGGCGGCTGTTTGCCTTCGCCGACCGCCGCACGGTCGATTTCCAGGACCAGCGCATTGATCCGCTGTGGCTGGGTGCCGGCGTGCGCTACCGTTTCGGACGACTGGATGCAGAAGCAGCGGTGTTTCGCGCCAACGATCACATCGGCGATACCGGCCTGCGTCTTGGTGTCGGCTGGCAGTTCAACGATTACTGGCACGCCGGGCTGGTGGCTGTACGCAACGATCCGGACGCCTCGATGCAGGCGCGCGTGGCCGGCATCACCGCCGACAGCGTGAGCGCGCAGGTGGACTACCGGCGCAGCGAGCTGACCCACTGGATGTTCGGCGCCAGCCGCTTCCGCTACGACGACGGCAACCACCGCGAACTGTTCAGCACCAGCGTTGAACAGCGCCTGCTGACCCGCCCGCGCTGGCTGATCGATGGTCTCGCCAGTGCCTACACCAGCCGCGGCAGCCGCGACGACGCCCCCTACTTCAACCCGAAGCGCGACCGCATGGTCGAGATCGGAATGCGCATCGACCAGCAGTTGTGGCGGCACTACGAGCGCCATTTCCGGCACCGGCTGACGGTTTCACTGGGTGACTACTGGCAGGATGGCTTCGGCAGTGCGCTGGTCCCTTCGGTGTCCTACATGCACGAATGGCAGCTGGGCCAGGGCCGCGTGTTCGAGTACGGCGTGCGCTGGTCGCGGCCGGTCTACGACGGCCACCGCGAGCGTCATATCGGCTTCGAAGCCGCACTGCGCTGGGGAGAATGACATGGCCCGCATCCTGCGACTGATCGTGCTCCTGCTGCTGTCCGCCTCGCCGCCGGCGTTCGCCCAGCAGGCCCTGCATCTCGATGCCATTGACAACGGCCTGCTGATCCTCAGCTACCACGACATCCGCGACCAGGTCGCGGCCAAGGGCGACGCCGATACCTACGCGGTGAGCACGCAGAACTTCGCCGCGCACCTGGACTGGCTGGGTGCGCACGGCTATCACCCGGTGTCGTTGTCGCAGGTGATCGACGCCTCACAGGGGCGCGCCACGCTGCCACCAAGGCCCGTGCTGCTGACCTTCGACGACGGCCTGCGCAGCGTCTACGACAAGGCGTTCCCGCTGCTGCAGGCCTACCGCTACCCGGCGCTGGTGGCGGTGATCACCGATTACGTGGACATGGCGCCCGGGCGCACGATCGACTATGGCTACCGGCCGTTCGGCCACGATGACTTCGTTACCTGGGCGCAGCTGAAGCAGATGCACGACAGCGGCCTGATCGAAGTGGCCAGCCATACCGACGACCTGCATCATGGCGTGCTTGCCAATCCGCAGGGCAATTCGACGCCAGCGGTGGTCACCCGCATCTACAGCCCGGCCACGCACAGCTACGAATGCGAGGCGCAGTACGAGCAGCGCCTGCGCGCCGACCTCGGCCGTAGCGTGCAGCGCATCCAGCAGCACCTGGGCATACGCCCGCGCGCCATCGTCTGGCCCTATGCCGCCTACAACCAGCTGAGCAACGACATCGCCGAGCAGCTGGGCATGCCGATATCCTTCGATCTGGAAGGCCGCAGCACACCGGTGGCCAGCGACCTGCACGGGCTGGCGCGTTTCCTGGTGAGCGACAACCCGACCGTGGAGGGGCTGGCCTTCGAGCTGCGCCGCGATGTTGCACTCGATGGCATCCGTGCGCTGCAGGTCGACCTGGATGATGTGTATGACCCGGACCCGGCACAGCAGGCGCGCAACCTCGATGCGCTGATCGAGCGAGTCAAGCGCATATCGCCCACCCACGTCTACCTGCAGGCTTTCGCCGACCCCGACGGCAACAACACCGCCGACGCGCTGTACTTCCCCAACCGGCACATGCCGATGCGCGCGGACCTGTTCAGCCGGGTCGCCTGGCAACTGAAGTCGCGCGCGGGAGTGAAGGTATACGCCTGGCTGCCGGTGCTCGGGTTCGAGCTGCCCGATCCGGTGCAGCGGAAGGCATTGGCGATCCACAACGGCGATACCGACGGCATGTACCGGCTGGACTTCACCAACCCGAAGGCACGCCAGATCATGCTCGACATCTACGAGGATCTGGCCGTCAACTCGTACTTCGAAGGCCTGCTCTTCCATGATGATGGTTACCTGCGCGACACGGAACTGCCGGCGCTGGCGGCCGGCGGTGATGGCAGCGCACGCACCCAGGCACTGATCGACTTCACCCTGGCCCTCCGCGACAGTGCACAGCGCTGGCGACCAAAGCTGGCGACGGTACGCAACCTGTATGCCGAGCCGGTGCTGCGCCCGCAGAGCGAGGCGTGGTTCGCACAGCGGCTGGACCTGTTCAACAAGGCCTACGACCAGACCGCGCTGATGGCGATGCCGTGGATGGAAGGCAGCAAGCACCCCGAGCGCTGGCTGGACCAGCTGCTGGCCGCGGTGCGCGCGCATGATCCCCAGCTGCAGCACACCCTGTTCGAACTGCAGACCGTGGATTGGCGCACCGGCCAGCCGATTCCCGCCGAACGCCTGCGCGCGCAGATCCGCCGGCTGCAGGCCCAGGGGGTGCATCACTTCGCCTGGTATCCGGATGATTTCATCGCCGACCAGCCCTCCACCCATGATGCCCGCGCGGCCATGTCCGCCGGCAACTTCCCGTACCCGGAGAAGTGACATGGACATGCATCCGCTGCTGCAGGTCCTGTTCCAGTTCGCCTTCTACTACCCGATGGTGATGGCGTTCTTCTGGATGTCGGGCGGGCTGTATTACTACTTCCGGCGTGAACGCCATTCGCGCCCGCGCAATGATCCTCCGTTGATGGTCGACCCACCGTTCGCAAGCCTGCTGATTCCCTGCCACAACGAGTCCGAGAACCTGGACGACACCCTGGGGGCCGCGCTGGCGCAGCGCTATCCGGCCGACTACGAGGTGATCGCCATCGACGATGGCAGCAGTGACGACACCGGCGCCCGGCTCGACGTGCTGGCGGCGAAACATCCACGGCTGCGCGTGCTGCACCTGGACCGCAACCTCGGCAAGGCCAATGCGCTGCGCATGGCGGCGCTGGCGGCACGCTCGGAGTACCTGGTGTGCATCGATGGCGATGCCATGCTGGAGGAGCACGCCCTCCACTGGATGGTTTGGCATCTGGTCAGTGGCAACCGGGTCGGCGCGGTCACCGGCAACCCACGCATCCGCAACCGCTCAACCCTGCTCGGGCGCCTGCAGGTGGCCGAGTTCTCCTCGATCATCGGCATGATCAAGCGCGCGCAACGTGTTTACGGGCGCATCTTCACGATCTCCGGGGTCATCGCCGGCTTCCGTCGCACCGCACTGCACCAGGTCGGCTGGTGGTCGGACGACATGGTGACCGAAGACATCGACATCAGCTGGCGCCTGCAGCGCGCGCACTGGGACATCCGCTACGAGCCCAACGCGCTGTGCTTCATCCTGATGCCGGAAACGCTGAAGGGCCTGTGGCGGCAACGACTGCGCTGGGCGCAGGGCGGCGTGGAAGTGATGCTGCGGCATGCGCGTTCACTGTTGCACTGGAAGGAGCGGCGCATGTGGGGCGTGCTGCTGGAGTATGTGCTGAGCGTGATCTGGGCCTACACCATGCTGTTCATCGTGGTGTTGTGGGTGCTTGGCAAGCTCATCGACATGCCGCCGCAGCTGTATATCGCCAGCCTGCTGCCGCAATGGCATGGCGTGATCCTGGCCCTGGTCTGCCTGCTGCAGTTCGCCAGCAGCCTGATCATCGACCGCCGTTACGAAACACAGATTGGACGCAACTACTTCTGGGTCATCTGGTACCCGATGGCGTACTGGCTGATCAGCCTTTCCACCACCCTGGTGGCGCTTCCCAAGACCCTGCTGCGCCGTCGCAGCAAGCGCGCTACCTGGACCAGCCCTGACCGGGGAATCCGATGAACGCCCACCACCCGTCCAACCGCTTCGACTCGCGGATGATCCGCAAGCCACATCATCAACCGCGCTTCCAGCGCACCGCCTGGGGCTTCGTCACCCTGGCGTTCTGGGGGTTCTACTTCTACCTGTGGGCACCGTTGGTGACCCTGCTCTCGTGGCTGATCGGCGGGCAGATGGCCTGGCAGCAGCTGTACGAGCGCAAGAACCAGTTCGACCCCTATGTGCTGGTCGCGCTGCCGCTGATGCTGTTGTGTGCAAGCGTGCTGCTGATCGGCTGGGCCGAGTACAACCGCGCGCGTTTCCGTGGCCGCGAGCGGCGCCAGCCACGGCCATTGGCCAGCCTCAATGAAGTAGCCGCCGATCTCGGCGCCAGCACCGGCCTGGCCGAGCGGCTGCTGGGCTGCAAGTCCGCTACGCTGCACATGGATGAGCATGCGCGGCCGATGGGCATCCGCCGCGAGGTGGTGTGACGCCCCGGTAGTCGCCGACCTTGGTCGGCGTTTGCTTTGGTGGATGCCGACCTTGGTCGGCACCACGGCCTGGTGGGTGCCAACCTTGCTCGGCACCGCGGCCTGCCGCGCAGAGCATCCACGCATGGCGTGGATCTACTTGCGCGTCTGCCCTTCGCCACGCACCACGAAACGCTCGACGGTGAGCGCCTCCAATCCCATCGGGCCGTAGGCATGCAGCCGTGTGGTGGAGATACCGATCTCGCTGCCCAGGCCGAGCTGGCCGCCATCGGAAAAGCGCGATGAGGCATTCACCATCACCACCGCCGAACGCAGCGCGTTGACGAAGCGTTCGGCGTGGCCGGCGTCTTCGGTCGCAATCACTTCGGTATGGTCGGAGGTATAGCGGCGGATGTGCGCAATGGCCGCATCGAGGTCATCCACCACCCGCACGGCCAGCACCAGATCCAAGAACTCGGCGGCGTAATCCGCATCGGTGGCTGCGGTGCTACCCGGCAGCAACGGCTGCGCAGCCGCGTCGGCACGCAGCTCCACGCCGCGCTCACCCAGTGCCTGCGCCACGCGCGGCAGGAAGGCTTCGGCCACATCACGATGCACCAGCAGGGTCTCCAGTGAATTGCAGGCGGCCGGACGGCTGCACTTGCCATCCACCAGCAGGTCGATGGCCTTGCCAAGGTCGGCGCTGGCGTCCACGAACAGGTGGCAGACACCCTTGTAGTGCTTGATCACCGGCACCCGCGCATGTTCGGCGACGAAACGGATCAGGCCTTCGCCACCGCGCGGAATCGCCAGGTCGATCAGCTCGTGCAGCTGCAGCAGTTCCAGCATCGCTTCGCGGCGCAGGTCGGTCAGCACGGTCACCGCGGCCGGTGGCACGCCGTTGGCCTTGAGCGCCCCCGCCAGCGCCTGGGCGATGGCGGTGTTGGAATGGATCGCTTCGGAGCCACCACGCAGGATCACGCCATTGCCAGCCTTCAGGCACAGCGCGGCGGCTTCGGCGGTCACGTTCGGGCGCGCCTCGTAGATCATCGCGATCACGCCCAGCGGCACGCGCACCTTCTGCACGCGGATCCCGTTCGGGCGCACGTCATCGCGGGTGACCTGGCCGACCGGATCTGGCAATCCTGCCACTTCGCGCACGGCCTCGGCCATCGCGAACAGGCGCGGCGGATCCAGTGCCAGCCGATCAAGCATGGCGCTGCCCACGCCTTTCCCACGTGCAGCGGCAAGGTCGCGCGCGTTGCCGGCCAGGATCAGCCCGGCGTTCACTTCCAACGCCTGGGCCATCGCCAGCAGCAGCGCGCGCCGGGCATCGCTGTCGAGCCCTGCAACCACCTGGGCCGCGTCACGGCAGGCCCGCGCCTGCGCTTCGATGTCGGTCATCGGAATGTCCTTCAATGCGGTCATGGCAGTACCAGGTCGTCACGATGGACGACGCTGCCGCCGTAGTTGTAGCCGAGCACGGCCTGGATGTCGCGCGAATGGCGGCCAGCGATGCGGCGCACGTCATCAGCCGCATACTGGCTGACCCCACGGGCGATGCACACGCGCCCCTGCGGCGCGTTCCAGCACACCTGCACCATGTCGCCACGACGGAACGTGCCGTCCGCACCAGTGATGCCGCCGGGCAGCAGCGAAGCCCCCTTCTCGCGCATCGCCTGTGCCGCACCGGCATCGATCAGGATCGCGCCTTCGGCCAGCGGTGCGTGCCGCAGCCAATGCTTGCGTGCGGCCTCGCGACTGCGTGCGGCGTGGATGCGGGTACCGAACAGGCGGTCCTGCGCCAACGCGCGCACCACATCGCCACTGCGGCCGTTGAACAGGTAGGTCTCGATGCCGAGGCGGCCCGCCTTGGCCGCCGCTTCCAGCTTGGTGCGCATGCCACCGGTACCGGCACGTGATCCTGCGCCCCCCGCCATCGCCAGCACTTCATCATTCAGCTCCGCAACGTCGTGCAGCGGCCGTACATCGGCCACGGTGCGTGGGTCGGCGCTGTACAGACCATCGATGTCGGTGGCGATGAACAGCGCATCGGCATCGACCAGCGCCGCCACCGTCGCCGCCAGATTATCGTTGTCGCCAAGCTTGAGTTCGTCCACCGACACGGTGTCGTTCTCGTTGACCACCGGCAACGCGCCCAGCCGCAGCAGTTCGTTGAGGGTGGCGCGGGCGTTGAGGTAACGGCGGCGGTTGCGCAGGTCGTCATGGGTCAGCAGCACCTGCGCCACCGGGCGCTCGAAGAAGCGCTGCCAGAGCCCGATCAGCTGGGCCTGGCCAAGCGCCGCCAAGGCCTGCCGCGCCGCCATCGCTGCGCCCGGCTCATCGGCGCGCGGCAGGATCGCGCGCCCGGCAGCCACCGCGCCGGACGACACGATCACCAGCTCGCGCCCGGCCAATACGTTGGCCGAGACGAACTGCGCCAGGCCCAGCGCATGGCGTGGCGACAGGCCACCGCCGTCGGCCGCCAACAGGCTGCTGCCGACTTTCAGCACCGCACGCCGCCACGGCGGCAGCGCCTGTTCCGGGAACGGCGAAGCGACGTGGCTGGCATGCAGGGTCATCGGTCAGGGCCTCAGCGGGTGTTCCATTCGTGCACGGTCAGGTCGGAGGCCTGCATCGTCACCAGCGGATCGGTGGCGACGATGGCCTGCGCCTGCGCCAGGCTCTCGACATTGCACAGCACGTAGGCGCCACCGCTGCCATCGGCGAAGCCACCGGTCAGCTGCAGCTTGCCCTGTGCCTGCAACGCCTCGAGGAAGTCACGGTGCGGCTGCACCGCGGCGGCGTTGAAATCGGGCCGGCGCATCGCCAGCACCAGATAGACGGTGGCCGCCATCAGACCAGCGCCTGCCAGCGCGCACGCAGTTCATCCAGGCGCAAGGCGGACGCCGAGCCCGGCGACACGCGCGCGTGCAGGCTGCCTTCCGGCGTGCGCCCCTGCCCTGCACTGTCGGCACCGGCCGCGGCGGCCTTGTAGGCCTCGCGGAAAGGCACGCCGGCCACGGCCGCTTCCACGGCGACGTCGGTGGCATACATGCCTGAATCAATCGCTGCGCGCAGCTTGTCGTCACGCCATTCCAGGTTGGCCAGCAACGCCGGCAGCAGTTCCAGCGCGGCCAGGCCGCGGCCGAAGCCGTGGAAGATGGCGCCCTTGGACGACTGCAGGTCGCGGTGGTAGCCCGACGGCAGCGACAGCAGCTGCTCGATCTCGGTGCGTGCGGCGGCGACGCTGGCATGGGTGGCGCGCATCAGTTCGATCACATCCGGGTTGCGCTTGTTGGGCATGATCGAGCTGCCGGTGGTGTACTGCGCCGGCAGCGCGACGAAGCCGAACTCGGCGCTGGTGAACAGCGACAGGTCCCAGGCGATGCGGCGCAGGTCCAGCGTGGCGCCACCGAGCGCTTCCAGCGCGGCCAGCTCGAACTTGCCGCGCGACAGCTGCGCGTAGATCGGCGAGATCTGCATGCGTGCGAAACCGAGCACGGCGGTGGTGTGCTCGCGGTCCAGCGGCAGGTTCACGCCGTAGCCGGCAGCCGTGCCGAGCGGATTGGCGTCGACCAGCGCATGGGTGTCGCGGGCACGGATGGCATTGTCGATGAAGGCCTCGGCCCAGCCCGCCCACCACATGCCGGCCGAGGACACCACGGCACGCTGGATGTGGGTATAACCGGGAATCGGCAGGTCCTTCTCGGCCTGGGCACGGTCCAGCGCGACCTTTGCCACTTCGGCGCTGAGCTGGGCAACGCGCTGCAGCTTTTCCTTCAGCCACAGGCGGGTGGCCACCAGGATCTGGTCGTTGCGGCTGCGGCCGGTGTGGATCTTGCGGCCGGCATCACCGAGGCGTTCAGTCAGGCGCGCTTCGATGGCCGAGTGACCATCCTCATACTGGGTATCCAGCACGAAGCGGCCTTCGCGGAAGTCCTGCGCCAGGATCTCCAGTTCGCGCAGCAGGCCAGCCAGCTCGTCGGTACTGAGGATGCCGATGTGCTGCAGGCCCTGCGCATGCGCGGCGCTGGCGGCGATGTCATGCAGGAAGAACTCGCGATCGAGGATCACGTCGTCGCCGGCGAGAAAGGTCTGGATCTGGGCGTCGACGGCGACGCCGGGCTTCTGCCAAAGAAGGTCTGCCATGGGGGCTCCGGAAGGCGGGTTCAGTGCGGGATCGACGTCAGTTCGTCGATGCCCAGCGCAAGGTTGAGGTTCTGCATGGCCTGGGTGGCCGCGCCCTTCAGCAGGTTGTCCAGCGTCGCCACCACGACCACGCGCTTGCCGCCCGGGGCCAGGGTGAAGCCACCGACCTGGGCACCATGGCGGCCGGCAATGCGGCTGACCCAGGGCGCTTCGTCCACCACCTCGATCAGCGGTTCACCGGCATAGGCCTGCTGGAAGCGCTCGACGATCTGCTCGCGGGTCTGCACCTGGTTCAGCCACAGGTTGGCGGTAAGCGTGATGCCACGGAAATGCGGGGCGACGTGCGGCATGAACTCGACGGCCACGCCCAGCTGCACCGACACTTCGCGCTCGTGCACGTGGTTGGTCAGCGCGTAGGGCATCAGGTTGTCGGCCAGCAGGTCGACGTTGTTCTTGTCCGACGGCGTGGTACCGGCACCGGAGTAGCCGGAGACACCGAAGCACTGCGGCGGACCGGCCAGCAGGTCCAGCAGCGGATGCACCGCCAGCTGCATCGCAGTGGCATAGCAGCCCGGATTGCTGATGTGCTTCCGGCCGTTGTAGCGGCCGCGGGTCAGCTCCGGCAGGCCGTAGTACCAGCTGTTGTCGAAGCGGTAGTCGGCCGACAGGTCGACGATGACGGTGTCCGGTTTCGCTGCCTCAAGCGCGGCCACGAACGGCGCGGCCAGGCCATTGGGCAGGGCCAGGATCACCGCATCCACGCCCTTGGCGGCCACCGCGTCGGCGTCCAGGTTCTCGTACTGCAGTTCACCCTGGAATTCCGGATGGTGATCGGACAGGCGCTGCCCGGCGCGTTCGCGCGAGGACACGAAGGCCAGTTCCAGGCGCGGATGGGCGGCAACCAGCTTGATCAGCTCGGCGCCGGTATGGCCGCGGGCACCGACGATGCCCAGGGTGAAAGTCGAATCGTTCATGCGTGACTGTCCAGGCGGTACTGCAGGTGGCGCTTCACGCCCTGCCATTCCGCATCGATGATGGAGAAGATGACGGTGTCGCGCGGCGTGCCGTCGGCATGCCGCTTGTGGTTGCGCAGCACGCCATCCTGCTTGGCGCCGAGGCGGGCAATGGCGGCGCGCGAAGTGGTGTTGAACCAGCTGGTTTCCAGCACCACGCTGATGCAGCCCATCGTTTCGAAGGCGTGCTGCAGCAGCAACAGCTTGGCTTCGGTATTGGCCCCGGTGCGCTGCACGCGCGGCGTGTACCAGGTGTAGCCGAGGCTGAGTTTCGGCACGCTCGCATCCATGTCGTAGAAGCGCGTGCTGCCGATGATCTCACCGGCGGCATCGCAGATCACGAACGGAAGCACCTTGCCCTCGGCCTGCGCCTGCAGCGCGGCCTGCACATAGGCCTCGGCCCGCTCCGGCGACGGCACCTGGGTATACCAGAGCTGGTCCAGGCCGCTGCCGTCCAGCGCAGCACGCAGGCCGGGCACGTGTTCCATCTGCAGCGGCTGCAGCATCACGTGCTGGCCGCGCAGGGTGGGTACCGAATTCCAGGCGTCGGGGTTGCTCATCGCTCAGCCCTGCAGGCTTGGCGTGCGCTTGGCGCAGTGGTCGACATAGGTGCGGATGCGATCAATGCCATCGGCACCGAACCAGAACACCTTCCATTGATCCTGCTTGTAGCAGCCATCGGATTCGGCGTAGTAGAAATGGTTGATCGGGTTGCCATGCCGCGAGCGCCAGAACAGCTGCGGGGTTTCCTCCAGCATCACGTTCCAGACCGCACGACCGAGGCCTTCACCCTGCGCGTCGTCGAGCACGGCGAACTTGTCCAGGTACACGCCTTCGGCCTCATCGGTGAGGATCACCGCGGTGCGGTAGTTCTCGCTGACATAGGCGCGCAGCAGTCTGGTCTTCTCGAAGTAGTCCGGCACCAGGGTGCGGCCAAAGCTGGATTCAATCAGGCCCTTCAGGCGCGGCAGGTCCAGTTCGTTCCAGACGGTGGCGCGCAGCACCTTCTCGCCCTTGCGCACCAGCGTGCCCGAGCCCTTGTGGGTGAACAGTTCCTTGGCCAGGTCGGCCGGGCGGGTGATCGACACCGACGATTCCAGCGGCAGACGTTCGAGCAGGTCCTTGATCTGCTCGATCTTCACCTTCATGCCGCCGTGGATCCACGGCTGCGCGATCAGGTGGTCGTACTCGGTGGACAGGTTGATCGAATCGATCACGTTGCCCTGCTCATCCAACAGGCCACCGGTGCCGGTCAGGAAGATAATCTTGTACGGCTGCAGTTCCTGCACCAGCTCGTTGGCCGCAAAGTCGGCGTTGACGTTGAGGATCTGGCCGCCGGCGGTCTCACCCAGGCTGGTGATGACCGGGATCGAGCCGGCACGCAGGCTGGCCTCGATCGGCGCCAGGTTGACCTTCTTCACTTCGCCGACCAGGCCGTAGGTATCCACGTCCAGGTACTCGGCCTCGAACACGCCACCGGTGATCGAAGTGGCGCGCGCGCCGTTCTGCTGCAGCGCCTCGACCAGGCGCAGGTTGGACTGCTGGAACACCCGGCGCACGATCGCCAGCGCTTCCGGCGAGGTCACGCGCAGGCCGTTCACGGTCTGCTTCTCGATGCCGGCCGCCGACAGCTCGGCATCCAGCTGCGGGCCGGCGCCGTGCAGCACGATCGGGGTCAGCCCGACTTCCTGCAGGAACGACAGCGAGGAGGTCAGTGCGTCGAGGTCATCGCGCAGCACTGCGCCGCCGACCTTGACCACGGCGAAGCGCTTGGCATCCAGCTGCGAAAAGCGCTTGAGGTACTGGCTGATCTCCTTCGCGCTGGCCATGCTGGAAAGCAGGCGCACGATGGTCTGGCGGGTCTGGCGGTGGGGCTGGAGGGCAGGAGACATTTCGGTTTCGTCGGAAAGGAAAGAATCAGGCGCCGGCGGCGATGATGCGGTGCACGGCGTCGGTGTAGCGCTGCAGCTGGTCCAGCGTCACGAACTCATCAGCGGTGTGGGCTTGGGCGATGTCACCCGGGCCGAACACCAGCGTGGTGTAGCCACCAGCCGAGAACAGCGAGGCTTCGGTCCAGAAGTCCACCGCGTTGCCGATCGGCAGGTCCAGCGCATCGGCCACGTCGCGCGCCAGCAGGCGGCGGTTCTCGGCTTCGGCGATGTCGCCGGCCGGCAGGCTGGGGCCACGGAAGGTTTCGGTGAATACCGCCGCTTCCGGCTCGGCGAAACCGGCGAAGGTGGCCAGCAACGCGTCGATGTTCATCGACGGCAGCGGCCGGAAACCGAAGCGCACTTCGGCGGCGGGCGCGATCATGTTGGCCTTGATGCCACCTTCGACGCGGCCGATGTTGAAGCGCAGGCCGGTCAGCCCACCAAAGCGGGCCGAGGCCAGCGACTCGACATGATCCAGCGCGCGGTTGCCCCAGCGCATCGCCTGGTGCAACGCGCTGGCAGCGGCATCCTGCTTGCCCGAGGCGTGCCCGGCGCGGCCGGCGAACTGCATCAGCACCGAGCTGATGCCACGGTGCGCCAGCACCGCCTCGCTCATGGTCGGTTCGGCCACCAGCACCGCTTCGTACGGCAGGCCACGGGCCAGGAACGCGGCGACGCAGCGCGGATCGTTGGCTTCCTCGTCGCTGGAGAACAGGAACGCGGCATCACCATCGCTGGCATTGGCCGCGGCCACCAGTGCGGCCGCCGCGCCCTTGATGTCACACACGCCCAGGCCGACCACGCGGTCATCCAGGCGCCGCATCACATGCGGGTCGGCACTCCAGTGCGGCGAATCCGGCACGGTATCCAGGTGCACGTTGAACAGGTACTTCGGCGTACCGCGCACGGCATACAGGCTGACTGCACCGGCGCCGTGGTCGATCACCTCGACGTTGAAGCCGGGCAGGTTCGCGCGCAGGTAATCGAAGATGCCACCGGTGGTGATCGCACGCGGCGGGTTGCGGGTGTCGAAGGACACCAGGGCCTGCAGGTGATCGAGCGTCTGTTCAAGCATGAATCAACAATCCTGTGGAATTCCGCCGGGCATGGCCCGGCGCTACCGGAATGCGCCTGCTGGAGAGCCCCCTTGGTGTTCAAGGGGGCGCGCGAGCGGCGCAGGTGGGTCAACCGCGGTTGACCTGCGCGTACAAGGTCGAGCTCATGCCGAACAGCTTGATGAACCCTTCGGCCTCCTCCACGCCCCAGTCGGCCGACTGCGCGTAGGTGGCACCCTTGGTGTTGAGCAGGTGCGGCGACTTCACCGCCACCGCGTCGACGCGGCCACCACGGGTTTCCAGCACCACTTCGCCGTTGACCTTGGCCTGCGAGGACTTCAGGAACGCTTCGATGTCGGTCTTCAGCGGATCGTGGTAGAAGCCTTCGTACACCAGCTCCACCCACTTGCGCGCCACGTCCGGCTTGAAGCGGTTCTGCTGCTTGGTCAGCACCGCATCTTCCAGTGCGCGATGCGCGGCCAGCAGCGAAACCAGGCCCGGGGCCTCGAACACGATGCGGCCCTTCAGGCCGATCACGGTGTCGCCGGTGTACACGCCACGACCAACGCCATACGGGGCGAACAGCTTGTTGAGCTGGGCCAGGATCTGGTCGCCCGGCAGCGCCTTGCCGTTCAGTTCAACGGCTTCGCCTTCGACGAACTTCAGGGTGACGGTCAGGGCCTGTTCCGGCCACTCGCTGCGCGGCGAGCACCAGCCACGCGCACCCTCGCCCGGGGCTTCCCAGCGGTCGATCTCGCCACCGGACATGGTCACGCCCAGCAGGTTTTCGTTGATGGTGTAGGCCTGCTGCTTGGCGCGCACGCCGAAACCGCGCTCTTCCAGGTACTTCTGCTCGTAGGCGCGGGTCTGGGTGTGCTCCTTCTGGATCTCGCGGATCGGCGCGATGATCTGGTAGTCACCCAGCGCCTTCACCGCCAGGTCGAAACGGACCTGGTCGTTGCCCATGCCGGTGCAGCCGTGGGCGATGATGTTGGTGCCCAGTTCGGCGGCACGCTTCAGCGCGGCATCGACGATCAGGTAACGGTCCGACACCAGCAGCGGGTACTGGCCCTGGTAGCCCTCGCCAGCCCACACGAACGGCTTGACGAAGCCTTCCCAGATGGCCGGGCCACCATTGACGGTGACGTGGCTGGTGACGCCCAGCTCGGCGGCACGCTTCTCGATGAAATCGCGCTCTTCATCATCCACGCCGCCGGTGTCGGCGAACACGGTGTGCACGTTGTAGCCACGCTCCTGCAGGTACGGCACGCAGAAGCTGGTATCCAGGCCGCCGGAGAAAGCGAGAACGACGTCTTTGTTGCTCATGGGGAGGGTATGTCCTGGTAGCGCCGGGCCGTGCCCGGCGGAAATGATTGAATCGGAAAAAAATCAGCGCCCGGCAACCGCGGCCATGATCGCCTTCTGCACGTGCAGGCGGTTCTCGGCTTCGTTGATGGCGATGCACTGCGGCGAATCCATCACGCCGTCGGTGGCCTTCACGTTGCGGCGCAGCGGCAGGCAGTGGCTGAACACGCCGTTGTTGGTCAGCGCCATCTTGCGTTCGTCGACGATGAAGTGCTTGAACTGGTCGCGAATCGGCTTTTCCGGCTCCCAGTTGCCGAAGAACGGCAGCGCGCCCCAGCTCTTGGCGTAGACCACGTCGGCGCCGGCGTAGGCGCTGTCGATGTCATGGCTGATCTTCAGCGAACCGCCGCTCTCGGCCACATTCTGCTCGGCCCAGCCCATGTAGCGGTCGTCGAGGATGTAGTCGGCGGTCGGGCACAGCAGGGTCACGTCCATGCCCATGCGGGTGGCGATGGTCAGCGCCGAATTGGCCACGGCGGTGTTCAGCGGCTTGGGGTGGTAGGTCCAGGTCAGCACGTACTTCTTGCCACGCAGGTCCTGGGTGCCGAAGTGCTCCTGCAGGGCCATCACATGCGCCAGTTCCTGGCACGGATGGGTGATGGTCTCCATGTTGATGACCGGCACCGGCGAGTACCTGGCGAAGCTGTTGAGGACGATGTCCTGGCGGTCGTAGGCCCAGTCGATGAACTTGGGGAACGCGCGCACGGCGATGATGTCGCAGTAGCGGCCCAGCACCTTGGCCACTTCCGCGATGTGCTCTTCGGTATCGCCATCCATCACCGTGCCGAGGTTGAACTCGATCGGCCACGCATCCTTGCCCGGCTGCAGCACCACCGCGTGGGCGCCGAGCTGGAACGCGCCCAGTTCGAAGCTGGTGCGGGTGCGCATGGACGGGTTGAAGAACACCAGCGCGATCGACTTGCCCTTGAGCTGGTCGCCGAGCTTGTTGCGCTTGAACAGCGCGGCCTGGGTCAGCAGCGCGTCGAGTTCGCTGCGGCTCCAGTCCTGGGTGTTCAGGAAGTGCTTGGGGGACATCATCTTTCCTTGCGTGGCAGCGCCGGGTCCGGCGCGGTGGAAGGGAAAAGCAGGAAGCAAAGGTGGAACGAAAAGATTGCAGTTGCAGCTTTCAGAACGCGTAAACGAAAAAACCCAGCCGGCGGGCTGGGTTTTTTTCGGACGAACAGCAAAAAGCTCCGGTTACCCAGCGAGAATGTGGGGTTCCGGTCGACGGGCACGCGAGGTCATGCCCGACGCCTGTCGGGCTGCGCTGCTGTCGTGCTGGAAGTCGGTGAGCTTCATGGCCGACAATCTTTGCATGCGGCCGGGGCCGGCGCAAGGGGCTGGGGCCACGGAATCAGGGATTGCCGGCGGCACCCTGCTCGGGGCCCACCCAGGGGGTGATCGAGACACGGATCTTCAGCCGGTTGCCGGGGTCTTCCGGCAGCCGCGAGCGGTACTTGGTGCCCTTGTAGACGTAATCCACGTCATAGGCGATCGGCCGGCGGAATTCACGCCCGACCGGCACGATGCGGCAGTCGCGGGTCAGCATCGGACCGTTGTTGGCTGGCGCCGGAGCCGGCGTCTCCGTCGCGGCCTCCTCGGGGATCTCCTCGTCACTGCGCTTGAACATCGAGCGCACTGAGTCCCAGAAGCGGCTGATCCGGCCCTTGTCCTCGACCGGCTCTTCACCGGTCACGTTGACCGGGGCCAGGGTACGGGTCGAGATCGGCTCGCAATGCTCCTCGGTGCGGGTTGCGCGCAGGGTCTGGAACACCGGCTCGACGTTCAGCACCTGCGCATAGTCGAACTTCACGTTCTCGACGATCACCACCCGGTTGCGCGGCTCGGCCTCCTGCGCCTGGGCCACGGCGGCCGTCGCCGACAGGCAGGCCAGGGTCAGCAACGCGGTGGATTTCAGTGGCGACGGGAGCAAGGACACGGCAATAGTGTAGGCAGTGACGAGCGCAAGGGGCTGAACATTACCCGTCCACGCCGCTCCTGCCCACCCCACCTTGGGTGGAGCCGGCGTCCACCGGTGGCAATCGGCGTCCCCAAAGGGGGCCGACACGTTCTAAAATCACAGGCTTGTCCCCCAGCCACAGCCCCATGACCCTGCGCCTGCACAACAACCTGACTCGCCAGCTCGAACCGTTCACCCCGCTCGATCCGGCCTGTCCGACCCTGTATGTGTGTGGCCCCACGGTCTACAACTACGTGCACATCGGCAACGCCCGCGGCCCGGTGGTGTTCGGGGTGCTGGCCGACCTGCTGCGGCGGCGTTTCGGCACACTGCGCTACGCCCGCAACATCACCGACGTGGACGACAAGATCAACACCGCCGCGCGCGAGCAGGGGGTGCCGATCAGCACCATCACCGACAAGTTCGCCGCCGCCTACCGTGAAGACATGGCCGCGCTGGGCGTGGTGCCGCCGGACATCGAACCGGAAGTGACCGCACACATGCCGCAGATCATCACCATGATCGAGCAGCTGATCGCCAACGGCCATGCCTATGCCGCAGAGGGCCACGTGCTGTTCGCGGTGGCCAGTTTCGACGGCTACGGCAAGCTGTCACGCCGCGACCCGGAAGAGATGCTGGCCGGCGCCCGTGTCGATGTCGCCCCCTACAAGCGCGATCCCGGCGATTTCGTGCTGTGGAAGCCCTCCACCGACGACCTGCCCGGCTGGGAATCGCCGTGGGGCCGTGGGCGCCCGGGCTGGCACATCGAATGCTCGGCGATGGCCGCCGCCCATCTGGGCGAGACCATCGACATCCATGCCGGCGGCGTCGACCTGCAGTTCCCGCACCACGAGAACGAAATCGCGCAGAGCGAATGCGCCCATGGCGGCAGGATCTTCGCTCGCTATTGGCTGCACAACGGCATGCTCAACTTCGGCGGCGCCAAGATGAGCAAGTCGCTGGGCAACATCGAGCGCGTGCATGACCTGGTGCGCCAGCATCCGCCGGAGGCCCTGCGCCTGGCGCTGCTGTCGGCCCATTACCGGCAGCCGCTGGACTGGTCCGATGGCCTGATCGAGCAGTCG
This sequence comes from Stenotrophomonas maltophilia group sp. Smal32, assembly GCF_030237085.1. Taxonomy (NCBI): domain Bacteria; kingdom Pseudomonadati; phylum Pseudomonadota; class Gammaproteobacteria; order Lysobacterales; family Lysobacteraceae; genus Stenotrophomonas; species Stenotrophomonas maltophilia group sp. Smal32. Next base: position 17,490 of record NZ_JASJSI010000034.1, on the reverse strand, counting down.
GTGCGCACCCTGGACCGCCTGTACGGCACCCTGCGCGAACTGGCGTCGATCGAAGCCAGCGCGGTGATCCCGGCCAGCGTCGAGGCGACCCTGGATGACGACCTGAACACCCCGCAGGCGCTGGCCGAAGTGGCCCGCATCGCCGCCGAGGCGCGTCGTGCCACCGACAAGGCCGAACAGGCGCGCCTGAAGGGCGAGCTGCTCGGCGCCGGCCTGGCGCTGGGCCTGCTGCAGGCCGATCCGGCGCAGTGGTTCGGTACCGCCGCCGGCGATGACGGCGACGATGCCCGCATCCAGGGCCTGATCGACGAGCGCGCTGCGGCCAAGAAGGCGCGTGACTTCGCCCGTGCCGACGCCATCCGCGACCAGCTGGCCGCCGAAGGCATCGTGCTGGATGACACCCCGCAGGGCGTTCGCTGGTCGCGCAAGCGCGGCTGACCTGCCCTGCCCCGTGGCCGGTCCGCCGGCCACGCCCCCACCGTAGAGACTGTTGTGACCGACTCCCCGTTCCCGCTTGAACCCACCGCCGCCGAGGCCCAGACCGCCATCGCCGAGGAATTCGGCTTCTTCGGCGACTGGTCCGAGCGCTACCAGTACCTGATCGACCTCGGCCGCAAGCTGCCCGCCTTCCCGGACGAGTGGAAGACCGAAGAGCACCGCCTGCTGGGCTGCCAGTCGATGGTCTGGATCGTGCCGGAAGGCAACGCGCAGTCGCTGCGCTTCCACGCCATCAGCGACTCGGCCATCGTCTCCGGACTGATCTTCCTGGCCCTGCGCGTGTACTCCGGGCGCTCGGCACAGGAAATCCTGGATACCGAGCCCAGCTACATCCAGGACATCGGGCTGGCCCGCCACCTCTCCCCCACCCGCAGCAACGGCGTGGCGGCGATGCTGGCCTTCATCCGCGAGACCGCGCAGGCCCAGCTGCAGCGCGATCCGTCGTGAGCGAGCCTGCCACAGCCGAAGACACCGCGCTGGGCCTGCTGTCCCGGCCCGGTTTCGCCAAGCTGCTGGCCTACCGCATCTTCGCGATGCTGTCCTACCAGGTGGTGGCAGTCACCGTCGGCTGGCACATCTACGAAGTCACCCGCAATCCGTTCTCGCTGGGCCTGGTCGGCTTGGCCGAGGTGCTGCCGTTCTTCTGCGTGGCGCCGTTCGCCGGCTATCTGGTCGACCACCTGCCGCGCCGCCGGCTGGGCATGGTCGCCTGTTCCGGGCTGATCGCCACGGCGCTGGTGCTGACCGGCGTTGCCACCGGGTGGCTGCCGTTTGAAGGCGTGTGGCCGATCTATGCGGCCATTGCGCTGACCGGCATGGTCCGTGCGTTCCTCTCGCCCATCTACAACGCGCTGTTCGCCCGCGTGCTGGCCCGCGACCAGTTCGCACGCGGCGCCGGGCTCGGCGCCGTGGTGTTCCAGGCCGGCATGGTCGCCGGCCCGGCGCTGGGCGGCGTACTGGTCGGCTTCGGCGGCAAGGGCCTGTCGTATGCGGTGGCCACCGGCTTCGCGCTGGTGGCGATGGCCTGCCTGGCCACGCTGAAAGTGGAAGAGCCAGTGCACACCGGTCCGGCCGCGCCGATCTTCAAGAGCATCGCCGAAGGCGCGCGCTTCGTGGTCGGCAACCGGATCATGGTCGGCGCGATGGCGCTGGACATGTTCTCGGTGCTTCTGGGCGGCGTGGTGGCGATGCTGCCGGCCTTCCTGCACGAAATCCTGCACCACGGCCCGGAAGGCCTGGGCATCCTGCGCGCGATGCCGGCGCTGGGTTCGGTGTGCGTTGGCCTGTGGCTGGCCCGCCACCCGCTGCACCGCAATGCCGGCCGCGTGCTGCTGTTCGCGGTGGCCGGGTTCGGCCTGTGCGTGATCAGCTTCGGGCTGTCGCAGCACTTCTGGCTGTCGGCGCTGATCCTGCTGTTCTACGGGGCGTTCGATGGCGTGTCGGTGGTGATCCGCTCGACCATCCTGCAGCTGGCCACGCCGGAGGAAATGCGCGGGCGGGTATCGTCGATCAACGGCATCTTCATCAGTTCGTCCAACGAACTGGGCGCGTTCTATGCCGGCACGATGGCGAAGCTGCTCGGCCTGGTGCCGGCGGTGGTGCTGGGCGGGTTCGCGGTGCTGAGCGTGGCCGGGATCACCGCGTGGAAGAACCCGACGCTGCGGAAACTGAATCTTCGCGACCTGCAGTGAACCTGTAGAGCCGAGCCCATGCTCGGCTGCGCATTTCCGTGCGCCCACGCAGCGGTTGCGCCGGGCCGCGCCCGGCGGGCTTCTTCCGCGACCGCGGCGGGGTGTCACTTTCTTTGCGCGCGCACCGTGCTGCAGGAGCAGCGCGGAACGGCGCAGCCGGCCCGCAGGGTGGCGCACATGGATGTGCGCCATCAAGAAAGTCACCAAAGAAACGCGCCGCCATCCGCGAGCCGGTGCTGCGCACCGGTGCCCTGCGCTCCTCGGCGAATCAGGGGACGGCGCGGAGAGCCAGCCGACTAGCAGTCGGCTCTACAGGATAGAGCCGCCTCTTCGCCCCTGATTCCCCTGCGGTGCTCTGCTCGCTACAAGGCGGACCTAACAGCCGCGAGCGCACGCATGACCGCTTCTGGTAGAGCCAAGCCATGCTTGGCTGTTCTTGCTCTTGCTCTTCCCTATCCTCCGGCTTCGGCCTGAGCCGAGCGTGGGCTCGGCTCTACATCAGCCGCGCACGCAGGGAAGCGTCAAGAGCCTGCGGATGGGTCCGGGCAGGACCGTCCGCGGCATGGATGCCGCGGCCGAGCTTACAGGGATGTACTTGCAGCGTGTCCTGCCCGACCCCACCCGCAGGCTCACCCCGATACCCGGAAGGCGCTGCTCTTCGCAGCCAACCCGAACCCAACAAAAAACCCGGCCGAAGCCGGGCTTTTCGCATGACATCACAACGAACCGGAATCAGTCGCCCTGCTGCTTCTGCAGGTGCTCCCAACGCTCCTGGGCGTCGATGGTGCGCTCGGCGGTCAGGCGCGCCTCCAGGCGCTCCAGGCCGATTTCTTCGCCGGTGTCGACGCAGTAGCCGTAGTCGCCCGCTTCCAGGCGCTTGAGGGTGCTGTCGATCTTGCCGATCAGCTTGCGGTAGCGGTCGCGGGTACGCAGTTCCAGCGAGTTCTCGGTCTCGCGGGTCGCACGCTCGGCTTCATCGCCGATGTCACGCACTTCCTCGCGCAGGTTCTCGATGGTCTGCTTGGACTCTTCCACCAGGTCCGCACGCCAGTTCTGCAGGCGCTGGCGGAAGTATTCCTGCTGCAGCGAGCTCATGTATTCCTCTTCCGAGGACGGCTTGTAGCCAGCCGGCAGGATCGGGCGGCCAGTGGCCTCGTCGGTCTTGTATTCGACCACCTTGTACTTGCTGCGCGGGGCCGGTGCAGCCGAGCGGGCGGCGACGGCCACGGCAACCTTGCCGACAGGGCGCGACACGGTCTTCGGGGCGGAATCGGATTTCACGGCGGTTTTGGCAGGCGATTTCGAAACGGGCACGGGATTCTTGGATTGCGGGGCCTTCGAAGCGGCAGGAGCGGCGGCCGGGGCCGGCTTTGAGGCCGGTTGGGCTGCTGCCACTGCCACGGTCTTGGCCGGGACAGGCTTGGCCGGAGCCGGCTTGGCAGCAGGCTTCGGTGCGGACTTCACTACTGGGGCCGGGGTCGGCTTCGCGGCCGGCGCGGCAACATTCTTGGCAACCTTCTTTACAGCGGCAGGCGTGGCGACCGGTTTAGCCGCAGCGACCTTCTTTGCTACGGGCTTGGCAACCGGCTTGACCGCAGCCTTCGGCGCCGGCTTGGCTGCTGCCTTCTTCGCCACCGGCTTGGCGGCGGCCTTCTTGACCGGCGCGGCCTTGCTGGCGGCCTTCTTCACCACCGGCGCCTTCTTGCTGGCAGCGGCAGGCTTGGCCTTGGCAGGCGCAGCGGCCTTCTTCGCCACCGGCTTGGTTGCCTTGACCGGCGTTTTCTTTGCGGTGGCCTTCCTGGCCGCCGGTTGCGAGGACGCTGCCTTGGTCGCCGGCTTGCTCGCCGGTTTCTTGGCAACGGGCTCTGCCGCCAACTTCTTCACAACAGGCTTGGCGGTTTTCTTGGCGGCCGTTGCGGCCTTCTTTGCAGTTTTTTTAGCAGCCACGAAACGCTCTTCCTTGGATTCCCCGGGGCCCGGGAAAGCGGGCCTTTATAGCCTACCCGTCCCGCAGCAGCAACCTCGGCACCCTGCTCCATTCAGTCCTGGAGTCAAGGTGCCCAAGGGGCAGTCCGACGAACACGGACCGCCTTGCGCGGTACGGAACCTGGCCAGCACCCGCGGGTGCTGGTACCGGTCGCAGGCCATCGGCGACATGCGACCAACGGCCCATCCTGCACAAATGCGGCCTTCATGCCAACTGGCATAAGATGACTGGGTGATCTCGCGCCTGCTCATTTCCCTGCTGCGCTTCTACAAGCGCTTCATCAGCCCCCTGCTGGGGCCGCGTTGCCGTTTCGTGCCGAGCTGTTCTGAATACGCGATGGACGCCATCTCCCGACACGGCCCGCTGCGCGGCAGCTGGCTGGCTGCGCGCCGGCTGGGCCGCTGCCATCCGTTCCATCCCGGCGGCTTCGACCCGGTGCCCGAATCCACCCACGCCCCCTCTTGCCGTTGCACAGGAAAACACTGACATGTCCTCCACCCTCATCACCAACGCCCGGATGGTCAACGAAGGCCGCACCTTCGACGGCGACCTGCGCATCGAGAACGGCCGCATCGCGCAGATCGGCAGCGGGCTCACGCCGCGCGACGGCGAGCAGGTGGTGGACGCCGCCGGGCGCTGGCTGCTGCCCGGCATGATCGACGACCAGGTGCATTTCCGCGAGCCGGGCCTGACCCACAAGGGCGACATCGCCAGCGAATCGGCGGCGGCCGTGGCCGGCGGCCTGACCAGCTTCATGGACATGCCCAACACCAACCCGCCGACGCTGGATTCGACCATCCTGGAAGCCAAGTACGAACTGGCACGCGGCCGCGCCTGGGCCAACTACGGCTTCTACCACGGCGCCAGCAATGACAACCTCGAAGCGATCCGTGCACTGGACCCGAAGAAGGCCCCGGGCGTGAAGGTGTTCATGGGCGCCTCCACCGGCAACATGCTGGTGGACAACCCGGAAACCCTGGACGCGATCTTCCGCGAATGCCCGACCCCGATCATCACGCACTGCGAAGACACGCCGATGATCGATGCCAACCTGAAGGCCTTCCAGGAAAAGTACGGTGACGCCCTGACGCCGGACATGCACCCGGACATCCGTTCGCGCGAAGCCTGCATCAAGTCCACCCGGCTGGCGATGTCGCTGGCACGCAAGCACGGTACCCGCCTGCACGTGCTGCACATCTCCACCGCTGACGAGCTGGCACTGTTCGAGAAGGGCCCGCTGATCCGCGCCGACGGCAGTCGCAAGCAGATCACTGCCGAAACCTGCGTGCACTTCCTGCACTTCGCGCGCCCGGATTACGCGACCAAGGGCAACCTGATCAAGTGCAACCCGGCGATCAAGGAAGTATCCGACCGCGAGGCGATCACCGCCGCGCTGGCCGACGACGTGCTGGACGTGCTGGCCACCGACCACGCGCCGCACACCTGGGAAGAGAAGCAGAAGCCGTACGCGCAGGCGCCGTCGGGCCTGCCGCTGGTGCAGTACGCACTGGTGGCCGCGCTGGAGCGCGTGCACGAAGGCAAGCTGACCCGCGAGCAGGTGGTGCAGAAATTCGCACACGCGCCGGCACAGCTGTTCGACGTGGAAGAGCGCGGCTTCCTGCGCGAAGGCTACTTCGCCGACCTGGTGCTGGTGGAGGACGTGCCGTTCACGGTCAAGCGCGAGGACGTGCTGTCCAAGTGTGGCTGGTCGCCGTTTGAAGGCACGACCTTCCGTTCGCGCGTCGCCGCCACCTGGGTCAACGGCCAGCTGGTGTGGGACGGCAGCAAACTGGTCGGCGAGCCGGCCGGCCAGCGCATGACCTACGACCGCTGATGCGCGCGGCTCTCCTGACCGGGGCGCTGCTCCTGGCTGCGCCCCTGCTCTGCACATCTTCGGCCAACGCGCAGGATGGCATCGGCAGCCTGATCGACAGCCGCGTGGTGTTTCCGGCCAGCGCGTCGCAGGGCGCGCTGGTGATCGGCAAAGTTCCCGCTGGCAGCCGCGTCCAGTACGCTGGCCGCCAGCTGCGGGTGAGCGGCTATGGCAGCGTGGTGTTCGGCATCGGCCGCGACGAGAAGGGTCCGTTGCGCGTGCAGGTGCAGCGCGCCGACGGTGGCAGCGAAACCGTGACCATCGCGGTGACGCCGCGTGACTGGCCGACCGAGCGGGTCAACGGCGTGCCGCCGAAGACGGTCAATCCGCCGCCGGCAATTGCCGAGCGGATCAAGCGCGAACAGGCGCAGGTGACCGCCGCACGCGCCCGCGATGACGACCGTACCGACTTCACCCAGACCTTCATCTGGCCAGTGCAGGGCCGCATCAGCGGTCGCTTCGGCAATGCGCGCGTCTACAACGGCCAACCCGGCGCCGGTCATTCCGGCATGGACATCGCGGTGCCCACCGGCACCCCGGTGAAGGCACCGGCCGCCGGCATCGTCACCTTCGCCGGCCCGGACCTGTACCTGACCGGCGGCACGCTGCTGCTCGACCACGGTTTCGGCGTCAGTTCCAACTTCCTGCACCTGTCGCGCATCGACGTGAAGGTCGGGGATCGCGTCGAGCAGGGCCAGTTGATTGCGGCGGTCGGCGCCACCGGCCGCGCCACCGGCCCGCACCTGCACTGGGGCATGAACTGGTTCGACACCCGTATCGACCCGCTGCTGGTGCTGGAGCGGAAGTAACGCCCATCGCCCGGTGCGGTAGTGAGCCGCTGTTGTAGAGCCGAGCCCACGCTCGGCTGTCGCGCAGAGATGAGCCGAGCATGGGCTCGGCTCTACAGACAGCATGCGGATCAAGGTCCGCACCCACCAGAATCAATCAGCCGCGCGCTGCCCACCACACGCGCAACAGCGTGCGCACCGGGGTGGCTTCGATCGGCTTGCCTGCGGCCTGCGCGGCCACGCGTGCGCGCGCCAGGCTGGACCACACGCGGCGCGGGCGCGGACCGGGTACGCGGCTGCCCCACCCCTTCAGCAGGTACTGCGCCCAGCGCTGCGCAGCGGTGCTGGAATCCTCATCCAGCAGGCTGCGCGGTACACCGGCCACGCCGGCATCCTGCAGGCGCTGGGCCAGGGTCTGCAGCTGCACCGCACGGCCGGCACCGGTGCGCGGCTTGTCCGCGAACAACGCCGCCTCGACCGCAGCCACGGCTTCAGCGTAGTTGGCCAGCGCACGCTCGGCACTGGCGGCGTCCAGCGCGACGGTACGCGCTTCAACCAGATCCGGCAGAGCCTCGGCCAGCTGCGCCCACGGCGCACGCACCGGCTCCAGCAGGCGCCCCAACGGATGACGCGACCGGTACGCAGCCCAGCTGCGCAGCTCCTCGCCCCACCATGCCAGCTTGGCATCGGCTGGCAGCGGGTCGCCACTGGTGTTGAGCATGTCGTCGAATTCCTGCAGCAGCGCGAACCACGCAACTGCAAGCTCGCGTTGCGATTCGGCCACGAACGGGGCGGCCACCGACCATTCCGGCCAGCGGCTGCGCCACTTGTCGAGGAAACTGTCCAGCGCGGTACTGCTCACTACGTCATTCCTTACGGCTGGGCCGGGGTTGCCGGCCGGGTCGGCCAGAGGCTGGCCAGTTGCAGAAGTCCGGCGTTCTCGACCAGCACGTCGGCCTGCCAGGCCAGGGGGTCGTCGCTGTGCAGGCGGTAGCCCCACAGCGCCGCCACCGACGGCATGGCGGCAGCGCGTGCGGCGATGATGTCGCGCTCGTCGTCGCCCACGTACACGCAGTCTTCGGCGGCAACGGCAATCGCCTGCGCGGCGTGCAGCAGCGGCAGCGGATGCGGCTTGCGCTCGGCCAGGCTGTCGCCGCCCACCAGCACCGCACAGCGTTGCTGCCAGCCGTACTGCGGCACGATCAGCCGCGCCAGGTACTCCGGCTTGTTGGTGACGATGCCCCACACTGTGCCGGCGGCATCCAGTGCAGCAAGCATGTCTGCAACGCCATCGAACAATACCGCGTGCTGGCCGATCAACCGCTCGTAGCGCTGCAGAAACTCCGGAATCAGCGCATCACGCGCCGCCGTGTCCAGTTCGGGGAAGGCTGCCGAGACCATCGCACGCGAGCCCTTCGACACCACCGGGCGCAACAACGCCGGATCGATCGGTGCACGGCCACGCTCGGCCAGCATCGCATCGCAGGTGGCAACGAAGTCCGGTGCACTGTCCAGCAGCGTGCCGTCCAGGTCGAACAGCACCGCACGCGGGAAACCGGGGGAGGTCATGCCGGCTTGACCGCGTAGGCCAGGTAGTTGATGTCGGTGCGGCTGCTCAGGCGGGCGTGGTTGCGCCACGGCTCGTAGGCCATGCCGCTGACATCCACCAGCTGCATGTCGGCCTCGCGCAGCCAGCGCGCCAGCTCGGCCGGCTTGATGAATTCCTGGTAGTGATGTGTGCCCTTGGGCAGCAGCCGCGCCACGTACTCGGCGCCGACAATCGCCACCGCGAAGGCAGCAGCGGTGCGGTTGATGGTCGACAGGAACAGGTGACCGCCCGGCTTCAGCAGGCGCTTGCAGGCTTCGATGATCGCGCCCGGATCCGGCACGTGCTCGAGCATTTCCATGCAGGTGACCACATCGAAACTGCCCGGCTGCTCGGCAGCCAGGTCCTCGGCGGCCTGGACGCGATAATCGACCTTGGCACCGCTTTCCAGCGCGTGCAGGCGCGCGACCTTGACCAGTTCCGGGGCCAGGTCGATGGCGGTGACGTCGGCACCGGACTGCGCCAGCGCCTCGCTCAGCAGGCCGCCACCGCAGCCGATGTCCAGCACGCGCGCACCGCGCAGCGGCACGCGGTCGGCCACGTACTTCAGCCGCACCGGGTTCAGCGCATGCAGCGGCTTCTGCGGGCCGTCAGCGTCCCACCAGCGGTTGGCCAGCGCGGCGAACTTGTCCAGCTCGGCCTGATCGAAATTGGAGGAAGCGTGGGGGGCAGTCATGGGGAAGTCCTTGCAGCGCCAGGGTTCAGGCGCGGATATGACGGATACGCTCGCGCCACTGGCGCGCGTTGGCGATGATGCCCGGCAGGTCCATGCCGACCAGCTCGCGCTGCACCAGCTTCGGCTTGCCGGCAATCCAGACATCGCTGACCTGCTGGCGGCCGGTGGCGTACACCAGCTGCGACAGCACGTTGTGCAGCGGCTGGGTTTCCAGCGCGGACAGGTCGACGCAGACCAGGTCGGCCTGCTTGCCGACCTCGATCGAACCGATGCGGTCGCCGAAGCCCAGCGCGCGGGCGCCACCCAGCGTGGAGGCACGCAGCGTGGTGGCTGCATCCAGCGCGGTGGCGTCGTCGGCCACGGCCTTGGCCAGGATCGCCGCAGTGCGGTTCTCGCTGAACATGTCCAGGTCGTTGTTGCTGGCGCAGCCGTCGGTGCCGATGGCCAGGTTCACGCCGGCGCGCTGCAGGGCGCAGGCCGGGCAGAAACCGGAGGCCAGCTTCAGGTTCGATTCCGGGCAGTGCACCACGCTGACGCCGCGTTCGGCGCACAGGTGGATTTCCGCGTCGGTCAGCTGGGTCATGTGCACCGCGATCAGGCGGTCGTTGACCAGCCCGAGCCGATCCAGCCGCGCCAGCGGGCGCTGGCCGTGCAGCTTGATCGAATCGGTGATTTCCTGCGCGGTCTCGTGGGTGTGCAGGTGGACCTGCATGTCGAGCTGGTCGGACAGCATCCGCACCCGCTCGAAATTGGCGTCGTTTACGGTGTACGGCGCGTGCGGCGCGAACGCGGTGCCGATCAGCGGATCGGTGCGCCACTGGTCATGCAGTTCACCGGCCTTGGCGAAGTACTCGTCGTCGGTCTTGGCCCAGGCGGTGGGGAAATCGATGATGACCGCGCCGACCAGCGCGCGGAAACCATGCTTCTTGTAGACCGCGGCCTGCACGTCGCCGAAGAAGTAGTTCTCGTTGGCGCAGGTGGTGCCGCCGCGCAGCATCTCGGCGATGGCCAGGGTGGTGCCGTCGGCGACGAATTCGGGGCCGATCACCGCCGCTTCCACCGGCCAGATGTGCTGCTGCAGCCAGGTCATCAGTGGCAGGTCGTCGGCGACGCCGCGCAGCAGGGTCATCGGATTGTGCGTGTGCGCGTTGACCAGGCCCGGCATCAGCGCCGCCTCGGGGCGGCTGACCACCTGCGCGGCACGGAAGCGCGCACGCGCCTCGGCACGCGGCAGGATGGCGACGATCTCGCTGCCACGCACGGCCACGGCATGGTCTTCCAGCACCACCGCATGCGGCTCGATCGGAACGACATAACCGGCTTCGATGAGCAGGTCGCAGGCTTCGGGGAGGTGCGGGCTATCGCTCATGCGGGCTCACTGGCTATTGGAGAAGGGCCTGGCGGGAGGCGGTAGCGCCGGGCCATGCCCGGCGGCTGTCCGCTGCGGCGCCATGGGCGCCAGCAACAGGTTCCGGGTTGTGCCCGGAAAGCCGAGCATGGCTCGGCTCTACAGGTAATCCGACTGCGCCGGATTACTTGACGCGTGCGGAGTACTCGCCCGAACGGGTGTCGACGCGGATCACTTCGTCCTGGTTGACGAACAGCGGCACGCGGACCACGGCGCCGGTTTCCAGGGTGGCCGGCTTGCCGCCGCCGCCCGAGGTGTCGCCACGGACGCCCGGATCGGTCTCGGTGATCTTCAGTTCGACGAAGTTCGGCGGCTGCACGAAGATCGGCTCACCGTTCCACAGGGTGACCACGCAGGACTCTTCGCCCTTCAGCCACTTCTCGGCGCCGCCCATGCCGGCCTTGGTGGCCTGGACCTGCTCGAAGGATTCCGGATCCATGAAGTGCCAGTACTCGCCATCGCTGTACATGAAGTTCATGTCGGTGTCGACGACGTCGGCTGCATCCAGCGAGTCGGTCGACTTCATGGTCACTTCCTGGGTACGGCCGTCCTTGATCAGGCGGTACTTCACGCGGGTGAAGGCCTGGCCCTTGCCCGGCTTGACGTATTCGGTGTCGATGATGACGGCCGGTTGGTTGTTGACCAGGATCTTCATCCCGTTCTTGACGTCGTTCATGCCGTAGCTGGCCATGCGTAAACTCCTGAGTGGCAGAAACACCGCGGGTGCGGCGAGCCGTTAGAATGGAAAGCCCACCGGATGCCGGTGGGCGACTGTTTTTCTGCCCCCATGATAACCGCAGGCCCCCTCTCCATGCAGCTTTCCGCCTTCCCCCGGCCCCAGTCGCCAGGCGCGCCCGCGCGCTGGCAGCAGCTCTGGCGCCAGGCACTGCGCGACCCACAGGCCCTGCTGGCCCGGCTGCAGCTGGACCCGGCCGCGCTGGGCGTCTCGGACGCGGCCATGGCCCAGTTCGCGCTGCGCGTGCCGGAGGGGTTCGTGGCCCGCATGCGCAAGGGTGATCCGGCCGATCCGCTGCTGCGGCAGGTGCTGCCGATCGACGAGGAAATGCGTCCCGCGCCCGGGTTCAGCTTCGATGCGGTGGGCGATGGCGCGGCCAAGAAGGCCACCGGCGTCATCCAGAAGTACCGTGGCCGCGCCCTGCTTGTCGCCACCGGCAGCTGCGCGATCAACTGCCGCTACTGCTTCCGCCGCCACTTCGACTATGGCGCGGAGAACGCCGCCAGGGGTGGCTGGCAGGAGGCCGTAGCCGCCATCGCCGCCGACCCGGACATCGACGAGGTGATCCTGTCCGGCGGCGATCCACTGTCTCTGGCCACGCACAAGCTGGTCGAGCTGACCGACGCACTGCGCGCGATCCCGCACATCCGCCGCCTGCGCATCCACAGCCGCCTGCCGATCGTGCTGCCCGAACGCGTGGACGAGGAGCTGCTGGCCTGGCTGGGCGGCCTGCCGTGGCCGCTGGCCATCGTGGTCCACGCCAACCACGCCAACGAATTCGACGCCAGCGTGGACGCCGCGATGGCGCGCCTGCGCGGCACCGGCGCCCAACTGCTGAACCAGGCGGTGCTGCTGCGCGGAGTCAACGACAGCGTGCAGGCGCTGCAGGACCTGAGCGAGCGCAGCTTCGCTGCCGGCGTGCTGCCCTACTACCTGCACCAGCTGGACCGGGTCGAAGGCGTGGCCCACTTTGAAGTGGACGACACCCAGGCCAAGGCACTGATTGCCGGGTTGACCACGCGCCTGTCCGGTTACCTGATTCCGAAACTGGTGCGCGAGCTGCCGGGCGACCCGAGCAAGCGCCCGCTGTAAATCCGGGGGCGGGATCAGATCCCTTTTCCTGCGGAAAAGGGATCTGACCCCAGGACAACGGCAGCAGGTCAGAGGCCCGACTCGATCATCCGTACCACTTCGGTGGCGGTGACCGGGTGGCTCAGCCAGTAACCCTGTCCCAGATCGCAGCCGCGCTGCGCCAGCAGCTCGAACTGCGCCTGCTGCTCGATGCCCTCTGCCACCACGGTGATGCCCAGCGCGTGGGCCATGGCGATGATCGCCGTGGTCAATGCGAGGTCGTCGGGATCACGCTGCATGTCGGCCACGAAACTCTTGTCGATCTTCACGCCGTCCACGGGTACCTGGCGCAGATGACTGAGCCCGGAGAAGCCGGTCCCGAAATCATCCAGCCAGACCTTCACGCCGGTGCGGTGCAGCTTGTCCAGCAGCTGCGCGGCAACCATCTCGTCGCCGATCACGGCGGTTTCGGTCAGCTCCAGATGCAGGCGCGACGCTGGCAGCCCGGATTCATGCAGGCATTGCGCGACCAGCGCCGGCAGTTCGCCGCCGCGCAGCTGCCGCGGTGACACGTTGACCGATACGAACAGGTCGTCGCCCGCCACGCCACGTGGCCATTGCGAGGCCTCCATGCAGGCCGCACGCAGCACCTTCGGGCCGATGATCTCGATCAGCCCGCTCTGCTCGGCCACTTCGATGAACACCGACGGCGGAATCGTGCCCAGCGTCGGATGCTGCCAGCGCAGCAGCACTTCGACGCCGACCATGCGACGGTCGCGCATGCGGAAGATCGGCTGGTAGGCCAGGCGCAGTTCGCCGCGCTCCCAGGCCCCGCGCAGCTCCTGCTCCATGTGCACGCGACGCTCGACCGCATGGTCCATCGCCCGGCTGTAGTAGCGGTAGCAGTTCTTGCCCGCCATCTTCGCCTGGTACATCGCGATGTCGCCGTTCTTCAGCAGCGTCGTCGCGTCGGCCGCATCATCGGGGAACAGGGTCACGCCGATCGAGGTACCGAGGAACAGCTCCCGGCCCTGCACCACCAGTGGCCTGCCCAGCTCACGCACCAGCACCTCGGCCAGCAGCCGCGCGTTGGCGGCCACGTCACCGTCGCCGACCAGAATCACGAATTCATCGCCACCGAAGCGGGCCAGCAGGGCCTCGTCACCGCCCGCTTCCGCGACCGCGCGACCGATGCGCTGTGCGAACTGCAGCAACGCCTCGTCACCGGCCTCATGGCCAAGCGTGTCGTTGACCCGCTTGAAATCATCGATGTCGGCGAACAACAGTCCCAACCGGTGATTGGCGGCACGCGCTGCCATCAGCCGATGGTCCAGCGCTTCGCGGAACGCCAGCCGGTTGGTCAGCCCGGTCAAGGCATCGGTGTAGGCCATGTGCCGCACTTCACGGTCATGGCGGGCGATCGCATCGCGCATGCGGGCGAAGCCGCGCACCAGCTCACCCACTTCGTCGTCACGGGTGTTCTCGGCCAGCGGTGTCTGATAGTCCCCCGCCTCGATGCGGCGCGCGGCTGCGGCCAGATCGCGGATCGGCGCGACCAGCGTGCGCTGCACGTACATGATCACCACCACGCCAATCACCACCAGCAACCCCAGCATCAGCAGCAACCATCCGAGGTGGCGGCTGCCGACCAGCTGCAGGCGTTCGCCAAGGGTGGCATTGGCCGCCTGTTCGCGTTGCTGTACCTCGTCCAGCGCCATGCCGACGCGGACGCCGCCGATGCGCTGGTTGCCGACCATGATCGGCATCGTGTTGTCCAGCACCTTCGGCGATTCCTGCACCAGCAATGCCTGCGCCGCCGCCGCCTTGGGCGCCAGGGGATCGGCCATCGGCTGGCCGAATCCCGAGACCTCGACCGATCCGTCGTGCACCAGCCGGCCACGCTCGTCGAACACCAGTACATAACGCACCACCGGCTGTCGCGCGGTGCTGCGCACGAGTACGCCAACCTGGTCCAGGTCGCGGTAGTACAGTGGGTTGGCCAGCGCATCGGACAACTCGCGCGCCATCGCCTCGCCGCGGCTGCGCACGCTGCGATCGAACAATTCATGGATGACGCCACCGCTGAGGGTGCGCACCTCGCTCTGCATCGCCGTCCGGCGCCCCAGCAGCACCGCCAGGATCGCGACCACCACGACCATCGCTCCGCCCATCGCCAGCAGGAACCGGGCCTGCATCCCCGAGCCGAGCCACTTCATTCCACTTCCATCCGCACGCGCGTCAATCCTTGTTTCAATTCATCCAACCGCTGCTGCGCATGCGCATCGACACGGTGGAACCCGGAAGTGCCAAAAAACCGATGCAACGCGCCCTGTGCCTGCGGGTCGCTGGCTGCCTGCAGCAGGACGTCCTGCAGGCGATCGCGCACCCGGGCATCGAGGTCGGCGCGGACCATCTCCACCGCACGCGGGTATGGTTCGGTGCGCAGCAGTTCGCGGAAATCGCGCCGGAATGCAGCCGGCACCCGCCGCTCGTCATTCCAGTCCACGCTGCTCACCGCCCCCACATCCGCCATCCCCTTGTGCACGTACGTCGCGATGTTCAACTCGCTGCGCGCGAACACATACCCCACGCTGTCACGCCCTGGCACGTCCCACACCCCGGCCAGGATCTGTGGCGACAGGCCATGGTTCAGCAGGGTCATCACCGGCACCAGATAGGCGCTGGTGGAGGCCGTGTTCTGCAGGGCCAGACGATGGCCGCGCAGATCCTGCACCCGCTGGATGGGACTGTCGCTGCGCACGAAGAACACCGTCTGGTACTCCCGCACACCGTTGCGCTCGGTCAGCAGCAGGGGGCGAGCGCCGCTGCGCTGGCCCAACGCCACTGCCGTACCGGAGGTTTCCGTGACCCAGTCGACCCGTCCCCGCCGCAGATAGCTGGCCATCTGCTGCGGGTCGCGGGCCATCAGTATCCGCCCCTCCTGGATGCCGACGTCATGCATGCGAGCCACAACGTAGTCCAGCAGGGGTTGCAGCTGCTCGTAGTGGGCCTTGGGGTCATCGCTGATCCGGCCCAGCACCAGCACCGGGTCCGGTGCTGCACGCACCGTCCCGGCCAGCAGGACCATGGCCAGGCTCAGCAGTCCCCCCTGCATTGCCTTTCGCAGACCCGACACAGGCTTCATCCCCCCTGGGTATCCAGACAGACTACCCGAAAAAATGAGAACGTCGTCAGCTGTCCTTGCCGCCTGCCTGCGCCAGTCGCGCCATGCGCTGGGTGTCGGCGAGGATGCCGCGCAGCAGGCGCACTTCCTGTTCGGTGGGCTCGCTGCGCAGGAACAGGCGGCGCAGCTTGCGCATCGCCGACTCGGGGGCGCGGCCCTTGTGGAAATCGATCTCGTCCAGCGTGTCACCCAGCTGGGCGAAGAAGCTCTCCATCTGCTCGTGGCTGGCCGCCTGTTCGCGGAAGCCGGGTTCGGTTTCTGCAACCGGCTGCGCCCCAAGCAGTTGCATGCGCGTTTCATAGGCCAGCACCTGCACGGCGGCGGCCAGGTTGAGCGAACTGAACTCCGGGTCTGACGGGATGTGCACTGCGGCGTGGCAGAGCTGCAGCTCCTCGTTGGTCAGGCCGGTGCGCTCGCGGCCGAACACCAGTGCCACCTCGGCACCTTCGCCCGCCTTGGCCACCGCACGGGCGGCAGCATCGGCCGGCAGGTACTCCTCCAGCTGGACGCGGCGGGCACGGGCCGTGCAGCCCAGTACCAGGCGACAGTCAGCCACGGCCTCGGCCAAGGTAGCCACCACCGGGGCGTCCCCCAGCACGTCTTCGGCACCGGCCGAGCGGCGGAAGGCCTCTTCGTCGAGCGGCTTTTCGGGGGCGACCAGCACCAGGCGGGCCAGGCCCATGGTCTTCAGGGCGCGGGCGGCAGCCCCCATGTTGCCGGGGTGCTGGGTACCGACCAGGACGAATCGGAGGCGGGTTGCGGCAGGAAACTGGGACATGAACAGGGAAAAGGTCGAGCTGGACGATGACCAATGGTAAACTGTGCGGCCGGCCACTGCGCCGGACCCGCTCTTTTCCCCCGCCAGTCCATCTCTTCTGCCTTTCCGGGAGCCCACGCCATGCAGAAACCCGCCGTCACCGTCATGGTCAAGGCCGCCCGCCTCGCCGGCAACGTCCTGTTGCGCAACATCAACAAGCTCGAGGCACTGAACGTGGTGCAGAAGGGCCGGATGGACTATGCCAGCGAAGTGGATGCGGACGCGGAAAAGGTCATCGTCAAGGAACTCAAGCGCGCCTACCCGGACTACGGCATCTTCGGTGAAGAAGGTGGCGTGCAGGGCGAGCGCCGCCAGATGTGGGTCATCGACCCGCTGGATGGCACCAGCAACTACCTGCGCGGCGTGCCGCACTACTGCGTGTCGATCGCCCTGGTCGAGAATGGCGAGCCGACCGATGCGGTCATCTTCGATCCGCTGCGCAATGAACTGTTCACCGCCAGCCGCGGCGCCGGTGCCGTGCTGAACGACCGCCGCATCCGCGTGGCCGACCGCAAGGATCTGGAAGGCACCATGATTCACACCGGCTTCGCCCCGCGCGAGCGCAGCCGCGCCAGTGCCCAGCTGAAGGCGGTCGACGCCCTGCTGGTGCACGGCGAGGACATCCGCCGCACTGGTTCGGCCGCGCTGGACCTGGCCTACGTGGCCTGCGGCCGTGCCGATGCCTACTTCGAAGCCGGCGTGAAGGCGTGGGACATCGCCGCCGGCCTGCTGCTGGTCCGCGAAGCGGGCGGCAAGGTCTGCGACTTCAAGGGCGCCACCCTGGGCCGCATGGACAACCGCGGCCCGGAGACGCACCAGATCGTGGCCGGCAACCTGAAGGTGGCAGAGTCGTTGCAGAAGGTGCTGGTCAACACCGGTTACGCTGCCGAGTTCGACGCAAAGTTCTGAGCGTCCACGTAACGCGGCTCACTGAAACGGCACCTGCGAGGGTGCCGTTTTCGTTTGTGCGCACGGAGATTCGTTTCCGCGACTGCGGAGGGGGGGGGGGGGGGGTGTGGGGGGGGGCCCGCCCGCCCCCCCCCCCCCGCCCCCCCCCCCCCCCCCCCCCCCGCCCGCCGCCGGGGCGCGCGGGTCCCGGGCAGGCTCGGGCTAATAAATAAACAACACCCCCACGACTATCACCACCAGGAGGTG
>NZ_JASJSI010000033.1:0-44611 GCF_030237085.1 Stenotrophomonas maltophilia group sp. Smal32 | reverse complement strand
TATTTGGGGTGGGGCGTGCGTTAATTGATTCTTTTTTCTTTTTTTAGGTTTGTGGGTGCGGCGCGCGCGGCGCCACCCCCGCACCAAATAAAACTACAACGCGCCGCCGGGGGGGCGGGGGGGGGGGGGGGGGTGGGGGGGGGGGGGGTCCCGACAATTACGGGGCGGGGGCCGCCGGCCCCCCCCCCCCCCCCCCCCCCCCCCCCCCCCCCCCCCCCCCACCCCGCCTTCGACAGTTGCCCGCGATCCGTCGGAACGGCGTTCTGCGTTGCTGTTGGTGGGTGTCGACCTTGGTCGACACGGTAGATCCACGCCATGCGTGGATGGAGTGGTGGGGGACGCTGTAATGAAAAGGATGGAACCAGAGGGTCAGAAGGGGTTCAGTGCCACCCGCTGAATGCGCGCGCTGGACGGGTAGACTGTGGCCCTTGCTCCCTTGAAATCCGGTTGCCCGATGTCCGCCAAACTCCGCTGGTTGCCCCTGTTGTGCCTGGCCCTGGCGGGCTGCAGCCAGCTGGAGAATCCGGGCAATGTGACTGCTGCCGACAAGGCGGCGCGGGCGCCGGCCAGCGATGGCGAGAACATGGTGTCGATCAATGCCGCCGATGCGCCGCCACCGCCGGCACCACCGCGCAGCCGGGCGGATCGGCCGTGGCCGCAGGCGCAGCTGGAGAATGGTCGCGCCTGGGTCAGCTGCGGCACCGAATATGCCGGCGATGCGGGCGACGGTGTCGAGCTGGAAGGCCTGCAGCGCGAGCAGATCGGCCAGGCGCTGGCGCCGTGTGCCGAGCGCGGCCTGATGCGCGTGCGCTACGCCGGCAAGATCAATCCGGGCTTCGCCGAGATGATGTGGCGGTTGGCCGTGGTTGCTGACGAACAGAAGATCCACAAGCGCATCCTCGACCTGGACTCCAGTGGCGGCCAGGTGGAATCGGCGATCGTCGCCGGCGACAGCATCGGTGAATCGGGCTGGACCATCTGGGTACGCGAAGGTTCGATCTGCCACAGCGCCTGCGTGTTCGTGCTGGCCGCCGGTGACAACCGCCTGCTGTCGGGCAAGGTCGGCATCCATCGCATGATGCGCATCAGTTCCAAGGCCACCTCGCGCGCGGAACTCAACCGCGAGCTGCACGAGGTCTACGACAACGTGAAGGACTACCTGCAGCGCAACGGCGTGGCGGTGGGCGTAGCCGACCTGATGATGACCGTGCCCAACCGCAGCCTGCGCCTGTTGACCCCGGACGAGCTGCGCCAGTACGGCCTGGATGGCACCAACGCGGTGCAGGACGATCTGGAACGGATCAAGCAGATGCGGGCCTGCGGCGATGATTTCGTGCAGCGCAAGGATGCGTTCCTGATCGCTTTCGACCAGCAGTGCAAGCGCGAAGGCGCCGACATGGAATCGATCAACAGCTGCGGCCAGGCGCTGAAGCAGCGCTTCGGGTTCCCGGATGCGGTGTGCCCGGAAGAAAGCCCGCTGTCGGAGATCGACGTGGCGACGCTGCCACCGGCACCGTCGGAGCCGTCGCCGGTGGCCGAACAGGCGCCGGCAGACACCGGCACGCCTGCCGCGCAGGCCGATGCCGCCGCGGTGGAAGGCAGCGCCAACGCGCGCTGACGGACAGATCACCGCGCTGGCGTAGACTGCGGTTCTTTCCCGAGAACCGGCGGTGTCCATGAAGCGCGTGCTCCTGCTGCTGTCCCTGCTGCCCCTGACCGCGTTGGCGCAGGTTCCTGCGCCGAGCACGCCTGCACCGGCACCGGCGCGGCCTGCACCGGCATCGCCAGCGGCTGCGAAACCGGCCACCGCAGGCGCTCCGGCGTTGACCGCTGCGCAGCAGGCGCAGGTGCAGAAGCAGGACGCTGAAATGGGCGCGGCGGCGGTGAAGGCCGCGCAGCTGGTTGATGCCAACCGCGCTGGCGAATTGTGGGATGGCGCCTCTGCCGTCGCGCGCCGTGCGGTGCCGAAGGCCGCCTTCGTCAGCCAGTTGACCACCGAACGCGCGCGCCTGGGGGCGCTGGCCGGGCGTGGCCAGCCGACCATCACCCGGGTCAAGTACAGCGCCGGTGCCGCCGTGCCGGAAGGGCTGTACATCAACGTCAGTTTCCCGACCCGTTTCGCCAACAGCGCGCAGCCGGTGCGCGAGCTGGTCTCGTTCCGGTTCGACGAAGACCAGGTGTGGCGCCTGGCCGGCTACAGCCTGCGCGCGTCGGCGCGATGAGGATATGATCGATGGCAACTGAACTGACGATGCTGGCCTGGTCGGTGCTGCTGGGTTTTGTCTACATCTTCGCCACCTCCACCGTGGGCACCCGCGAACGGGGAATGAAGTGGAATGCCTCGGCACGGGATGGCGATGCGAAGCCGCTCAGCGCGCTGGCCGGTCGCCTGCAGCGGGCCCAGGCCAACTTCCTGGAGACGTTCCCGTTCTTCGCCGCCGCGGCGATCGCGGTCGTGCTGGCCGGGCGCGGCAACGACACCACCGCGCTGGCCGCGCAGGCCTACTTCTGGGCGCGCGTGGTCTACCTGCCGTTGTATGCCGCAGGCGTGCCCTACGTGCGCAGCCTGGTGTGGCTGGTGTCGCTGCTATCGATCCTGGCGCTGGTGTTCGCGCTGTTGTGACCCGGGCCTGATCCAGATCAAGGCCGCTCAGGTGCGCGGCGCTATGCTGGCGCGGACTGAATCAACGGCAGGAGGCGCGCATGCGCAGGATGGACGTGGTGGTGGTCGGTGCCGGGCCGGCAGGCCTGTGCTTCGCGCGCGCGCTGGCCGGCAGCGGCCTGCAGGTCGGGCTGGTCGACGTCCAGCCGCGTCAGGCCTTGGCCGAGGCCGCCTTCGATGGCCGCGAGATCGCGCTGACCCACGCCTCGCGGCAGAGCATGGAGCAACTGGGGCTGTGGCAGCGCCTGCCGCACGCCGAAGTTGCCGAACTGCGCGATGCCAGGGTGATGAATGGTGGCTCGCCGTTCGCGCTGACCTTCGCCAGCAGCCAGGTCGATGGCCAGCCGCTGGGTTGGCTGGTACCCAACCATCTGATCCGCCGCGCCGCGTGGGATGCGGTGCAGGGCCAGGACCGCCTGGAGCTGTTCGACGGGCGCAAGGTGCTGGGCGTGCAGGCCGACGCGCAGGGCCACGTGGTCAAGCTCGATGACGGCAGCCAGTTGCATGCGCGCCTGCTGGTTGCCGCCGACAGCCGCTTCTCCGCCACCCGCCGCATGCTCGGCATCGGCGCGCAGATGCGCGACTTCGGCAAGTCGATGCTGGTCTGCCGCATGCAGGTTGAGCGCGATCATCACCACACCGCGTGGGAGTGGTTCGGTTACGGCCGCACCATGGCGCTGCTGCCGCTCAACGAGGGCCAGGCATCGGCGGTGATCACGCTGCCGCCGCGGCAGATCGAGGAGCTGCTGGCGATGGACGAAGTGGCCTTTGGTGAGGCCGTCAGTGCTTGCTTTGAACACCGCTTGGGCCGGATGCAGCCGGTGGCCACGCCGCAGGCGTATCCGTTGATGGGGGTGTACGCCCACCGCTTCGTCGGCGAGCGTTCAGCGCTGGTCGGCGATGCCGCGGTGGGCATGCACCCGGTCACTGCACATGGCTTCAACCTGGGCCTGGCCAGCGCGCAGCGGCTGGCGCAGGGCATCGTCGCGCAGCAGCGACGCGGTGCCGATATCGCCGCCGCGGGCATGCTGGCCAGCTACCAGCGCGGTCATCGGCTGGCGTCGCGGCCGCTGTACGAGGCCACCAACGCGATCGCCAGCCTGTACACCGACGACCGCCGCCCGGCGCGCCTGCTGCGGGCGGCCGGTCTGCGTCTGGCGCAGGGCGTGGCTCCGTTCAGGCAGCTGATCGCCTCGCACCTGACCCAGCGCGTGGCCTGAACCCGTTCAGATCAGCCGGCGGCCAGCACCCGGATCTGGCTGTCGGCGAATTCCACCACCTGGCCTGCGCGGATCTTGCAGGCCTTGCGCAGTTCAACTTCGCCATCGACCCGTACCTGGCCGTCACCGATGACCATCTTGGCTTCGCCGCCACTGGTGACCAGGTCGGCCAGCTTCAGCAGCTGCTTGAGTTCGACGTAGTCACCGTCGAGGTCGAATTCGAGAATCTGCATGGAACGGGTTTCCTGGGAAGGGGCGCGAGCCAGCGGCCGGGCCGGGGACGAGGGCGCGTATTGTGCGCCAGCGCGGGGCATGACGGCACGCGCACGGCAAGCTGTACGCCTCGTTCAGCATCAATGCGGTATCATTCCACTCTGAGCGAGTGAAATCTCCTCCGACCGAGCAGCGCCAGGGCACGCGATAAGAAGGGCGCCCAAAGCGCGGACCATCACCTTTTTGTCGCACTGCCAGGAAGACGGCAGTGCCTTCGGAGTTCCCCATGTCCCAAGATTCCCAAGCGCCGCTGCAGTTTGCGCAGCTCGGCCTGTCCGAGCCCGTGATGCAGGCGGTCACCGCCATTGGCTATGAAACCCCGTCGCCGATCCAGGCTGCCACCATCCCGGCGATGCTGGAAGGCCGCGACGTGCTGGGCCAGGCCCAGACCGGCACCGGCAAGACCGCAGCGTTCGCACTGCCGGTACTGTCCAACATCGACCTGCAGCAGATCAAGCCGCAGGCCCTGATCCTGGCGCCGACGCGCGAACTGGCCATCCAGGTTGCCGAGGCGTTCCAGTCCTATTCGTCGAAGATTCCGGGCTTCCGCGTGCTGCCGGTGTACGGCGGCCAGCCGTACGGCCAGCAGCTGTCGGCCCTGCGCCGTGGTGTGCACATCGTGGTCGGTACCCCCGGCCGCGTGATCGACCACCTGGACCGCAGCACCCTGGACCTGTCCGAGCTGAAAACCCTGGTGCTGGACGAAGCCGATGAAATGCTGCGCATGGGCTTCATCGACGACGTCGAAGCCGTGCTGAAGAAGCTGCCGGAGCAGCGCCAGGTGGCCCTGTTCTCGGCCACCATGCCGCCGCAGATCCGCCGCATCGCGCAGACCTACCTGCAGGACCCGGTGGAAGTGACCATCGCGGCCAAGACCACCACCTCGGCCAACATCCGCCAGCGTTACTGGTGGGTGAGCGGCATGCACAAGCTGGATGCGCTGACCCGCATCCTGGAAGTGGAGCCGTTCGACGCGATGATCATCTTCGCGCGTACCAAGGCCGGCACCGAAGAGCTGGCCAGCAAGCTGCAGGCCCGTGGCCTGGCCGCTGCCGCCATCAACGGTGACATGCAGCAGGCCCAGCGTGAGCGCACCATCGCCATGCTGAAGGAAGGCAAGCTGGACATCCTGGTCGCCACCGACGTGGCCGCGCGCGGCCTGGACGTGGAGCGCATCAGCCACGTGCTGAACTACGACATCCCGTACGACACCGAAAGCTACGTGCACCGCATCGGCCGTACCGGCCGTGCCGGCCGCAGCGGTGAGGCGATCCTGTTCGCCACCCCGCGCGAGAAGGGGATGCTGCGCCAGATCGAGCGCGCCACCCGCCAGCCGATCGAAGAGATGCAGTTGCCGAGCGTGGAAGCGGTCAACGACACCCGCATCAACAAGTTCACCTCGCGCATCACCGAAACCCTGGGTGCCGGTGGCCTGGACTTCTACCGCCAGCTGCTGGAGCGCTTCGAGAACGAGCAGAACGTGCCGGCCATCGAAGTGGCCGCCGCGCTGGCGAAGATGCTGCAGGGCGATACCCCGTTCCTGCTGCAGCCGCCGGTGCGTGCCCCGCGTGAAGAGCGCGCGCCGCGCGAGCGCTTCGACCGTGGCGACCGCCCGGAACGCGGCGATCGCTTCGACCGCAACGAGCGTGGCCCGCGTTTCGAGCGCGGCCCGCGCCGTGACGACGCCGAAGGTGGTTTCGAGCAGCGTCCGCGCCGCGAGGTTCCGCCGCGTGGTGCACCGGAGCAGGGCATGGAGACCTACCGCATTTCGGTGGGCCACCAGCATGGCGTGAAGCCGGCCAACATCGTCGGCGCCATCGCCAACGAAGCCGGCCTGGAAAGCCGTTTCATCGGCCGCATCGACATCCACGACGACTTCTCGCTGCTGGACCTGCCGGCGCAGATGCCGCCGGACGTGCTGTCGCACCTGCAGAAGGTGTGGGTGTCCGGCCAACAGCTGCAGATGCGTGCGCTGGCCCCGGGTGAAGACACCAACCCGGCCCCGCGTCCGTTCAAGCCGCGCTTCGACAAGCGTGGTCCGGGCGGCCCGGGTGGCCCGCGTCGTGGTGGTCCGGGTGGTCCGGGTGGCCACGGCGGCGACCGCGGCGGTGACCGCGACAGCCGCCCGCCGCGTCGTGACGGCTTCAAGCCGCGCGGTCCGCGCAGCTACTGAGCCGTAACGCAGCCATGACAACGCCAGCCTTCGGGCTGGCGTTGTGCGTTATGGGGCTGGAAAAGGGGACGGAGGGGATTAAGTCGTGAATGGCTGGCCGGGGCGCTTATGCCGAAAACGAGTTAATCCCCTCCGTCCCCTTTTCGCATGGCCAACACATTCCCGGTCCTAGGCTGAGCCGGTTCCAAAGGAGGTTGTCACCGCATCACATTCGGGGGGATCCGGGATGGGTAGGAGTGGCACTGACCAACAGAGCCGGCGGGTGCCGATGACCCGTGGCCTGGGACTGCGGTTTGCGTTGTTGACGGGCATGGCGATTGGACTGGTCGCACTGTCCGCCTTGATCCAGGAACTGCAGGCGGCTTCCACCGCCTGGATTGCCGGCCAGGGGTACTGGTCGCGGGGGCAGCAGGATGCGACCGCCGCACTCAGCCGCTACCTGGCGCGTGGTGATGCCCAGGACCTGGACGATGCGCGCCGGGCCCTGCAGGTGCCCATGGGGGATCTGCAGGCGCGGCTGGCACTGGAGCAGGCCGAGCCGGACGAGGCCAAGGCCCGGCAGGGATTCCTGCGGGGCGGCAACGCGCCCGCCGATATTCCACGACTGGTGTTCTCGTTCCGGTATGCACGCGACATCGGTGCATTCCGTGAAGCGACCGCCCTGTGGCGGCAGACCGATGGCGACCTGATGGCCGTGCAGCGGCTGGTGGATGAGCTGCAGCAGCGGCATGGCCAAGGCGTGCTGCCGGTCGCTGCGCGTGACCGCTACCTTCAACAGCTGCGTGATCTCGACCGTCGCCTGCAGGTGCAGGCGCAGGCGTTCTCGCAGGCATTGCTGCGCATGGCCACCCTGGTGCGCATCGCGACGCTGGTGGTGGGAGGACTGTCGGTGCTGGCGATCAGCCTGATGGCGGTGGCCCTCGCGCGCCGGGTAGGCAAGGACCTGACCGAACACGAGAGCCGCTTCCGCGCGGCGTTCTACCAGGCCAACGTCGGCATGCTCAAGCTTGACACCGAGGGCAGGGTGGTCGAAGCCAACCAGGCGATGGCCGATATCCTCGATTACCGGCGTGAGGTGCTGCTGCAGATGTCGCTCGGCGATCTGCTGATGGAAGGCGAGCTGGTCATCGACGGCGTTGGCCGCATCGACTGGGACCGCCAGCTGCGGCCGAGCGAACTGCGCTTCTGCCGCCGTGACGGCAGCCTGGTCTGGGGGCGCTGGAGCGGTACCGGGGTGCGCAGTGCCGGCGGTGGCCTGTCGGTGTTCGCGATCATCGAGGATGTCAGCCAGAACCATGCACTTGCACGCGAGATCGAGCACCACGCCAGCCATGATCCGTTGACCGGCCTGATCAACCGTCGCGAGATCGAACGCCTGCTGGAACGCGCGCTGCTGCAGGTGCGCAGCGATGGTGGAACGCATGCGCTGTGCTACATCAATCTTGACCACTTCAAGCTGGTCAACGACAGTTTCGGCCACGCCGCCGGCGACCAGATGCTGCGCAGCTTTGCCGACTACCTGGTGGCTGCGGTGCGTGATGGCGACTGGGTCGGGCGACTTGGCGCCGATGAGTTCGCGGTGTTCCTTGCCCATGCCAGCCAGGACGAAGCCAAGCGGGTGCTGCAGCGGGTGATCCGCAATCTGGGGCAGGCGACCTTCCCCATCAGTGAAGGCAGTCCGCAGCTGAGCTGCAGCATCGGCGTGGTCGAAGTCAGCGCCGACGCACCCGATGTGAACTGGCTGATGAGCGCTGCCGACAGTGCCTGCTATGCCGCCAAGCAGGCCGGCCGCAACCGCGTGCACTGCTTCAACGAGAACCGCATGGCACTGGAGGAGCGGCGGCAGGAGGCCGAGCGCCTGCAGGGTGTCAGCCTGGCGATGGCCGAGAACCGGATGCTGCTGTATGCGCAGCGCATCGCCCGGGTTGGCGATCCGTCCTACCTGCACTACGAAGTGCTGGTGCGCATGCGGGGCACCGACGGCAGCCTGCACCTGCCCGGACAGTTCATGCCCGCGGTGGAGCGCTATGGCATGGCGGTAGCGCTGGACCGGCATGTGCTCGGACTGCTGTTCCGCCACCTGCAGGTCTGCCCGGTGCATGTCCGCCAGTTGGGGCTGTGCAACGTCAATGTATCTGCCCAGTCGATTGCCGAACCGGGTTTCCTTGCCTTCGTCTGCGACCTGCTTGAACGCAACCGTGCGCTGGCTTCCAAGCTGTGTTTCGAGATCACCGAGACCGCAGCGATCAGCAACCTCAGCCAGGCCCGTGCGTTCATCGATGCGGTCAAGGCGCGGGGCTGCCGGATGGCACTGGACGACTTCGGCTCCGGCCTGTCTTCTTTCGGCTACCTGCGCCAGTTGCCGGCGGATATCCTGAAGATCGACGGCGCCTTCGTGCGGGACATGGATACTGACCCGGTCAGCCACGCCACGGTGCGTGCGATCAGCGAGCTCGGGCGCGAGCTGCAGATGGAAGTGGTGGCGTAGTGGGTGGAGACTGCCGAGGTCGCCGGTGCGCTGACCCGGCTTGGCGTACAGGGCCTGCAGGGCTACGCGATCGAGCGCCCGCAGCCGCTGGAACGGATGACCCTCGCGGACCTGAGGCCGTTCCGGCTGGTGGCCGTGAAGGGGCCGCCCAGCGCTGGCTGAACCGCGGGCGCCGACTTTGGTCTACACATGCGCGGCGTGCCCGGCTGCGATAATGCGCGCCAGGGGCGACGCGCAGTGGGCGCGGACGTAAGCAGGAACAGGACGTGGCGTGGGCGGCAGGCAGTGGCGGTATGGAACAGGAGCGGTGCTGGCCGTCCTGATGGTGTGGTTGGCGTTGCCGTGGCCGCTTCAGGCTGCAGAGGCCGTGTCGGGCCGTGATTATCTTCTGGTCGGCGGCGCGACCGACGAGCCGACGCCGCACCGTGCGTGCACGCCGCAGATGCTGTCCGGCGCCCGCCAGCAGGCCGAGGTGCCCGCACCGCCCGCTGGCTGGTCGGGGGAACCGCAGGCACTGGATGTGTTCAACGTCTTTGCCGGTGAAGTGCGCGTCCAGCATGGCGACCGCGAAATCTGCGGCGACATGCATGATGCACGTACCCGCGATTCGCGTTTCCGTGCTGGTATCGGCATGGTGGCCGTACCACCGGCCGGCAGCCACGAGCCCTTCCTGGTTTCCTGGCAGACGCCGCTGAAAACACGCTGGGTACCGACCCTGCGGCTGGGCGCGCCCAGCCCGGTGCAGCAGAACGATACCGCGCGCCTGCTGGTACGTGCCGCCTGCATCGCGGTGGCGATCGCGCTGGCGCTGTCGGCGCTGATGGCGTTCCTGACCACGCGCGACCGCAGCTTCCTGGTCTATATCGCCTGCACCACCGTGCTGGTGTTGTGGCAGGCCGTCCTCGGTGGGCTCAGTGGCTACCCGGAACCCTGGTTGCCGGTGGGGGAGCATGGCGCGAAGTGGCTGCTGTCGTTGACCGCGGCCTCGCAGGCGCTGGTGCTGCCAGCGCTGTGGCGGCTGAACGGAGGCGACCGCGTGCTGCCTCGATCACGCCCGGCGCAGCTGCTGGTGTTGTGGACCCTGATGGCGCTGGCCGCGCTGGTGCCGTGGCTGCGCTGGGAGCATCTGGCCTGGGTCGCACAGGGCCTGCAGGTGTCCTATCTGTCCGGGTGTGGCCTGGCACTGCTGGTCGGCATATGGGCGCGCTGGCGCGGAGACCGTTGGGCGCAGGCGGGCCTGGCTGCACTTGCACCGATGCTGGTGCTGATCATCGCCGATGCCTGTGGTGGGGAGTGGCTGCTGGAATACCGGGTGGAAGCGTTGCAGCTGGCGGTGACCTGGCTGCTGATGATGGCGGCCTATGCCCTGAACCAGCGGCTTGGCCGCTTGCGCCAGCAGCGTGACGAGCTGCGCCAGCTGGCCGAGACCGATGGCCTGACCGGCCTGCCCAACCGTCGTGCCGGCCTGCAGCAGCTGGCGCGGCATCTGGAGCGTGTCAACCGCGAGGGCGGGCCGTTGGTGATCGGCTTCCTCGACATCGACCTATTCAAGGATATCAACGACCGTCATGGCCACGCGGTTGGCGACCAGGTGCTGGTGGCCGTTGCGCGGGCCCTGCGTACGGCGGTGCGCAGCCAGGACGAAGTGGTGCGGATGGGCGGCGAGGAGTTCCTGCTGCTGATGCCGGGCATGCCGCGTGAGGCGGCATCGGCGCGGCTGGACCGCCTTCGCCAGCGCATCACCGAGGCTGGCCAGGCGCTGCAGGTAGCGGGGCTGGAGGTGACCGCCAGCATCGGCCTGGCACAGTGGCGGCCGGGCGAGGATGACCTGGCGGCACTGCTGCGGCGGGCCGACCATGCCATGTACGTGGCCAAGCGCGCCGGCCGCAACCGTGTATTCGACGGTGAAGAGCTCGATCCGCCCGGCCCGGCATGAGGCGCAGCGGGCGGCGATGCCGGATAATAGGGCGATGACCACCCGACTCAACAAACACATCGCCGACACCGGCTTCTGCTCCCGCCGCGAGGCCGATCGCCTGATCGCCGCCCGCCGCGTCACCGTCAACGGCCACCCGGCCGGCACCGGTGCGGTGGTGGGGGAAGAAGACCAGGTGCTGGTCGACGGCCAGCCGCTGCGCGCCCGCGTCGCCCGCAAGCCCGGCACCCGCCGCCACGTCTACATCGCGCTGAACAAGCCGGTCGGCGTCACCTGCACCACCGAAACATCGGTCAAGGGCAACATCGTCGACTTCGTCGGCCACGAACAGCGCATCTTCCCGATCGGCCGCCTGGACAAGGAGTCCGAAGGCCTGATCCTGATGACCAGCAACGGCGACATCGTCAACCAGATCCTGCGCGCCGAGAACGGCCACCAGAAGGAATACCTGGTGGCGGTGAACAAGCCGGTGACCGATGAGTTCCTGCGCGGCATGGCCCGCGGCGTGCGCATCCACGACCAGATGACCCTGCCGTGCAAGACCTCGCGCATCGCCAAGTTCGGTTTCCGCATCACCCTGCAGCAGGGCCTGAACCGGCAGATCCGACTGATGGCCGCTGAGTTCGGCTATCGCGTGACCCAGCTGCGCCGTGTGCGCATCGACAACATCAAGATCGGCGCGCTGAAGCCGGGCCAGTGGCGCAACCTGACCGAGCAGGAGCTGCAGGGCCTGCTGCCGAAGCAGCTGGACTGGTAAACCACGCCTGTAGGGCCGAGCCATGCTCGGCCGCCATTTGCCGGATGCAGCCGGGCATGGGCCCGGCTCTGCATAAGCTAGACTTCGCGGTGACCTGCCGGAACGTGACGCTGCATGATCAAGCCCGACAAGCCTGCCAATGAAGCCCTTCGGCTTGAGGCGCTGTACCGCTACCGCATCCTGGATTCGGAGCGCGAAAAATCCTTCGACGACCTGGTGGTGATCGCCAAGGCGGTCTGCGGCACCTCGATGGCGGCGGTGACCCTGATCGATGTCGAACGGCAATGGTTCAAGTCGATCCAGGGCATCGATGCGGCGGAGAACCTGCGCAGCGAATCGATGTGCGGCCACGCCATCCTGCAGCCGCAGGAAATCATGGTGGTCGAGGACGCGCTGCAGGACATCCGCTTCCACGACAATCCGGTGGTGACCGGCGATCCGCACATCCGCTTCTATGCCGGTGCGCCGCTGATCAGTTCCGATGGCCTGCCGCTGGGCACGCTATGCGTGTTCGACGCGCATCCGCAGCACCTGGCCAGCGACAAGGCCGAAGCGCTGGCCGCACTGTCGCGGCAGGTGATGCTGGTGATGGAACTGCGCCGCTTCGCGCTGGACATCCAGAAGCACATGCTGGAGCGCGACGATTACGAGCGCCTGCTGTCGGAATACCAGGACGTGCTGCTGGCCCAGAACGCCGACCTGACCGAACAGAGCCGCACCGACGCCTTGACCGGCCTGCCCAACCGTCGTGCGATGGCGGCCGCACTGGAAGAGGCGGTGGCCGGCAATCCACCCAGTGTGGCCTGCGTGGCGCTGCTGGACATCGACCACTTCAAGCACATCAACGACTTCCAGGGCCACGCCACCGGCGACCGCGTGCTGGCCGAGCTGGGCGCACTGCTGCGCTCGCACTTCGCCGGCCGCGGCATGGCCGCGCGCTATGGCGGCGAGGAGTTCGTGGCGGTGATGCCGGCAACCGACCTGCGCACTGCCGAACTGCAGTGCGAGTTCCTGCGCCTGGCCGTGGCTGACCTGCCATTGGGGTTCCCGGTGACGATCAGCATCGGCATCGCCCAGCACCAGCCCGGTGAGAGCGTGGATGACACGCTGGCACGTGCCGACAAGGCGCTATACCGGGCCAAGGGCAATGGCCGCAACCGGGTGGAACTGGCAGGCTGAAGCCCTGCATGCCGTAGATCCACGCCATGCGTGGATGCTTTTGCCGATTGGATCACGCCGTGTCGCGGCCTGTGCGATTGCGCCCAACGAAAATGCCGCTCCTGTTCCCACGGACGCCGACCATGCTGCAGACCCTGGCCATCGCCCACTATCGCTCGCTGCATGGGCTGGTGCTGCCGCTGCAGCAGTTGAATGTGGTGACCGGCGACAATGGCAGTGGCAAGTCCAGCCTGTACCGCGCGCTGCGCCTGCTGGCGGAGACCGCACAGGGCGGCGTCGCGGCCGTGCTGGCCCGCGAAGGTGGGCTGGGTTCGGCGCTGTGGGCGGGCCCGGAAAAAATAGACCGTCGGGTTGCTGCCGGCGAAATCCCCTTGCAGGGCGGCCCACGCCAGGAATCGGTGGGATTGAAGCTGGGCTTCACCACCGACGAATTCGGCTATGCCATCGATCTCGGTTATCCGCCGCCCAGTCGCTCGGCGTTTGCGCTGGATCCGCAGATCAAGGCGGAGGCGATCTGGGCCGGGCCGTTCCTGCGCAGCGCCAACCTGCTGGTCGACCGACGTGGGGCGGTGGTGCGGCGGCGCCATGCGCGCGGCTGGGATCTGGTCGATGACCGGTTGTCACTGTTCGACAGCCTGTTCACCCAGGTCGGCGATCCGCAACGCATG
The DNA here is from genome assembly GCF_030237085.1 of Stenotrophomonas maltophilia group sp. Smal32. Taxonomy (NCBI): domain Bacteria; kingdom Pseudomonadati; phylum Pseudomonadota; class Gammaproteobacteria; order Lysobacterales; family Lysobacteraceae; genus Stenotrophomonas; species Stenotrophomonas maltophilia group sp. Smal32. The sequence continues at coordinate 31,255 of NZ_JASJSI010000033.1, read as the reverse complement.
CCGGAAACGATCACCTTGCGCGAGTACATCCGTTGCTGGCGCTTCTACGACCATTTCCGCAGCGATGCCGATGCCCCGGCGCGGCAGCCGGCGATGGCCACGCGCACGCCGGTGTTGCATCACGATGGCCGGGATCTGGCGGCGGCCTGGGTGACCATCCTCGAGATCGGTGACCCCCTTGCGTTGGCACGCAGCGTCGACGATGCGTTCCCGGACGCCACGGTGGGCTTTGAGGAGCTGGATGGACGCTTGGCGCTGCGCTTCCACCAACCCGGGTTGCTGCGGCCATTGTCGATGGCCGAACTCTCCGACGGCACGCTGCGCTTCCTGCTGCTGGCGGCGGCGCTGCACACGCCACGCCCGCCGCCGCTGCTGGTGCTCAATGAGCCGGAGACCAGCCTGCACCCGGACCTCCTGCCGGCGCTGGCGCGGCTGATCATCGCGGCCAGTGCGCGCAGCCAGGTATGGGTGGTGTCGCACGCCAGCCGCCTGATCGCGGCGCTGGAACAGGCGCCGGGGTGCCATTCGCTGCATCTGTACAAGGAGCAGGGCCGCACGCTGCTGAGCGGGCAGGGCCTGCTGGATGCCCCTGCATGGCACTGGCCGCAGCGCTGACCGATTGATCCGCACGCCGCTCGTCGCTGCGTTGCTGCGTTCAGTAGATCCACGCCATGCGTGGATGCACTCAATCGGCGATGTTGCGCGCCTCGGCAGTGCCAAGGATTTCCGGATGCTGCACCGGCTTGCGGCGGTTCAGCAGCGGATGCAGGAACACGGCGCCGACGATGATCGCCACGCCCAGGTAGAACCACGGGGTGACCTCGTGCTGCTCGCGCAGCAGCACCACCGCCAGCAGCACCGCATAGACCGGTTCCAGGTTGGTCACCAGCTGCACCGTATAGGCGCTCAGGTGGCGCAACGCGACCAGTGCCAGGGCAAACGGCAGCAGCGTGCAGAACCCGGCCAGCACCAGCAGCAGGATGCCGTCGTGCAGATTCGGGACCACCCACAGTGGGCTGGCCAGCGCTGGCAGCAGGTAGGGCATCAGCGGCGCCAGCAGCGTCAGGGTGAGGGTGCCGGCACCCAGCTCCAGCGCGGTGACCGTGAGCGGATCCGCATGACTGACCATGCGCTTGTTGAGCGAGCCGAACACCGCCACCAGCAGCGCCGAGATCGCGCCGATCAAGACACCCAGGCGCATGCCATCGGGCACGCCACCGACCACCAGCGCGACACCCGGCAGCACCGCCAGGCCGAACGCCAGCTCACGCAGCTGGAATGGCCGCTTGGCCACCCACGGTTCGATGATCGACGTGAACACCGGCGCCAGCGCGATGCAGGTGGCAGCCACCGAGGCATTGGCCAGCTTCACCGCGCCGTAGAACGTCAGCCAGTGCAGGGCGACCAGCGCGCCGATGCCGGCGTAGCCCGCCACCAGCCGCAGGGGCAGGGTGCGCAACCCGCGCCAGACCCGCGGCAGCAGGGCCAGCATCGCCGTCACCAGCAACATGCGCCACCACACCAGCGGCAGTGCGGGCAGGGTGATCAGCTTGCCGAGGATGGCAGTGACGCCCCACAGCAGGACACAGAAATGGATCTGCCACAGCGCTTTGCGGGTGTCGGATGTGCTCATCCGCTTATTGTGCGGCAATCGCGCGGCCGCCGGCGATGCCTGTGGCATGCTCGCGGAAACTCCCCTGGGGAACCCAGCAATGGCTGCCAACCGTTCCGCCCTGCGTGCATGGGCAGCGCTGACTGCACTGATGGCCGCCACCTCGTTGCTGCTGCAATTCCTGTTGCTGCTGCGCGGCCCCGGGGCGGCTGCCGGGGTCGGCATGGCGACGCTGCGCTTCGTTGGTTACTTCACGATTCTCAGCAACCTGGCGGTGTGCCTGGGATGCGTCAGGCTGATCCGTGCGGGTGTGCTGAACACGACTGTCGCCGCGGTGATCGCGTTGTGCATCGGGGTGACCGCGTGCATCTACGTCCTGGCGTTGCAGGGGCTGTGGCAGCCCTCCGGGCTGCAATGGTGGGTTGATGCCGGCCTGCACTACGCTGTGCCGGCGCTGTACCTGCTGGGGTGGTGGTGGCTGCTGCCGCATGGGGCGCTCCGCTGGCGCGCACTGGGCGGGGGGCTGCTGGTGCCGCTGGTGTACCTGGGCTGGGCGATGCTGGTCGCCGAAGTGACAGGGCAGGCGCCGTATCCGTTCCTCGAACTGCAACGCCTGGGGCTGGCAGCGTTCCTGCTCAACGTGCTGCGCGTTGCGAGCGTGTTCGTGGTGGGGTGGACCCTGCTGTGGGGGTTGGACCGCTGGCGCCGTCGATGAGGCGCTGCAAGGCCATCGCCGCCGCCGGATTGCGGGCCTTGCCCGCGCCGATGCACAGCAGGTAGACCTCACGCGGGGCTTCCGCGGCAGGGCCGGCCAGGCAGGGCAGGTCAGCCACCGGCTCGCCGCGTGACCAGCGCAGCGCACGTTCCGCCCAGCGCTGCTGCACGGACCCCGGCAGGCCCTCGTTCAAGCGCACCTGGCTGCGCTTGATCCGCGCGTAGACAAAGCCGGCACTGGCATCGCCATGCAGCGGCGCCTCGTCGCTGTCCTCGATCACCAGTGCCACGCCGTGGTGGCGCGCGGCGGCGACCAGCGCCGGGCCATGTACCTCAGCGTTGCGCACCTCCAGCGCGTGTTGCAGCGGAACCCCTTCCAGCTGCTTCGGCAGCTGCGCCATCAGTGCGTCCAATGCATCGGCGTCGGCTGGATGGCGCGGATCGAACTGCCACAGCAATGGACCGAGCCGGTCACCGAGCGCGAGTGCCGCCTGCAGGAACGGCGTGGCAGCCTCCACGGTGCTGGACAGGTCGCGGCGCTGCACCAGGTAGCGTGGCGCCTTCATCGAGAAACGGAAGCCTTCCGGTGTCTGCGCGGCCCACTGAGCGCACTGGGCGGCAGTCGGCGTGCGATAGAAGGTGCCATTGATCTCGATGCAGCGCAGGGCGCGGCTGGCATGGGCAAGTTCCTCGCGCTGCGGCAGGCCCGGCGGATAGAACACGCCGCCGCGCCATTCCGGAAACACCCAGCCGCCGATGCCGCAGCGGATCGCTCCGGCGGTCACTGGCCGTGGTCCGCGCGCCACGGATCGTAGCTGCCGAACCACCACAGGTAGCCTTCCGGATCGGCGCAGGCATAGCCACGGCCGCCGTAGTCCTGGTCGGCGATGTCGATGACGATGCGGGCGCCTGCGGCCTTGGCCCGGGCGTAGTGCGCGTCGGCATCGGTGACGATCACGCAGGCACTCTGGGTCTGGCGGCCGCCCACTTCGTCCGGCATCGCGGCATGCTGGCTCCAGGCGCTTTCCTTGTTGGCCGAGCCCAGCATGATCATGCCGTTGCCGAAGGTCAGCTGGGCGTGGAACACGGTATCGCCGTCGGCATACACCGCCTGGGCATGGAAGCCGAAGGCGCGCTGCAGCCAGTCGATCGCCGCCTGCGCATCGCGGTAGCGCAGGCAAGGAATGATGGTGGATCCATTGCTCGGTTGGCCGTTTCCGTCCATGACACCCCTCCTATGGCACAGGGCAGCCTGCGCCGATGACCGTTACCATCGCGCGAACCCCTGATGACGGCCTGCACATGGCCGCCACCCCTGTTCGGAGATCGTGCTGGATGAAACCCTGGATTGGAGGAGCCGTGCTGCTGGCATGCACGACCATGGCAAGCGCGGCCACCCCGGCGCAGCTGCAGGACCTGGATGCGACCGTCGAGCGCGTACGCGCGCAGTTCGACGTGCCCGGCATCGCCGTGGCCGTGGTCAAGGACGGCCAGGTGGTGCTCGAGCGCGGCTGGGGCGTGCGTGAACAGGGCAGGCCGGAGCCGGTCCAGGCCGACACCCTGTTTGCCATCGCTTCCAATACCAAGGCGTTCACCGCAACCTCGCTGAACCTGCTGGCCGAGGACGGCAAGCTGAAGATGGACGACAAGGTGATCGACCACCTGCCGTCGTTCCGCATGTCCGATCCGTTCGTGACCGGCCAGATGACGATCCGCGACCTGCTGTCGCATCGCAGCGGGCTGAGCCTGGGCGCCGGTGACCTGCTGTTCTGGCCGGCCACCTCCTACAGCAACGCCGAAGTGGTGGAGCGACTGGGCAGGGTGCCGCTGAAGGGCGGTTTCCGCGAAAGCTATGCCTACGACAACATCCTGTACGCGGTCGCCCAGCAGGTGATCGAGCATGTTTCGGGCATGAGCTACCAGCAGTTCCTGCAGGCGCGCATCTTCGACAAGGTCGGCATGGCCGGCACCCGCTACAACGCCGATCACCTGAAGCCCGGTGACAAGGCCGCCGTCGGCCACGCCAAGTACGATTTCAAGGACCTGCGCACCGTTGCGCCGCTGACCTGGTCGAACAACGCCGGCGCCGGTGGCATCTATTCCAGCGCGCATGACATGGCGCGCTGGATGCAGGTGCAGCTGGCCGAAGGCAAACTGGCCGATGGCACGCCACTGTTCACCGAAAAGAGCCAGCAGCAGATGTGGCGGATGATCACGCCGCAGTCGATCCCGGCGCCGAGCGTGCCGGAGCTGGCACCGGCGCGGGCCAATTTCGCCGGCTATGGCGAAGGCTGGAGCCTGAGCGACTACCGCGGGCAGAAGCTGGTCTGGCACACCGGTGGCTGGCCGGGCATGGTCTCGCGACTGACCCTGGTGCCGGGCGAGAAGCTGGGCGTGGTGGTACTGACCAACCAGGAAGTGGGTGCAGCGTTCAACGCGATCACCCTGAGCGTGCTCGATGCCTACCTGGGCGGTGAAAAGCACGACTGGGTGGATGCCTATGCCAAGGCCGTGGCCAAGGGCCAGGAAAAGGCCGACGAGGCCTGGGCCAAGCACCAGAGTGCACGCGACAAGGGCAGCCGGCCGTCGCTGGCGCTGGCCGGCTACACCGGCACCTTCCGTGACCGCTGGTACGGTGACATGCAGGTCAGCAGCGAGGGCAAGGGCCTGCGCCTGCGCTTTGCGAAGACCGCGCAGCTGAGCGGGCGACTGGAACACTGGCAGCACGACACCTTCATCGTCCGCTGGGACGACCGCTCGCTCAACGCCGATGCATTCGTGAACTTCAGCCTGGATCCGGATGGCAAGGTGCGCGAGGTGCGCATGCAGCCGATTTCCGACCTGACCGATTTCAGCTTCGATTTCCAGGACCTGTTGTTCACCCCGACTGAACGGTAGATGCCGACCTTGGTCGGCATGCGGTACGGCGCCCACCAAGGTGGGCGACTACCAGGGGCGGAGCGGTGATCATCGGCTGGCGTACACATCCGGCGTGGGATACTCCGCCGCTTGCAAGAGGCGAGGGAATGCAATGTTCCGTTGGTTTGAATCCCTGATTCCGGTGTTCCCGCCCGTGGACGGGCGCATGCCACCACGCAAGGTGCTGCCGTTCTACCTGCACTACCTGCGCCCGGTGTGGCCGGTGCTGCTGGCCACGCTCATCGCCGGCCTGCTGCTGGCGCTGGTGGAAGTGGCGATGTTTGATTACCTGGGCCGCATCGTCGACATGGTCGCCGAGCAGCCGGGCGCCGACTTCTTCAAGCGCCACGCCAATGAACTGGGCTGGATGCTGTTCATCACGGTCATCGCGCGGCCGATCCTGGTCGGCCTGCACAACCTGCTGGTCAACCAGGCCATCGTGCCCGGCCTGAGCAACCGCTCGCGCTGGCTGATGCACAACTACGTGGTGCGGCAGAGCCTGAGCTTCTTCCAGAACGACTTTGCTGGCAGCGTCGCCAACCGGGTGATGCAGACCGGTACCTCGCTGCGCGAGTCGGCGGTGCAGATGGTCGATTCGCTCTGGTACATCGTGGTCTATACCGGCACCGCGCTGTACCTGTTCGCGCAGGCCGACTGGCGGCTGATGGTGCCGCTGATCCTGTGGCTGCTGGCCTATGCGGTGATCCTGTTCTACTTCGTGCCGCGCGCGAAGGAACGGGCGTGGATCGCGTCGGAGGCGCGTTCCAAGGCCATGGGCCGCATCGTCGATGGCTACACCAACATCCCCACGCTGAAGCTGTTTGCCCATGGCGGGCGCGAGCAGGCCTACGTGGCAGAGTCGATCCAGGAGCTGGCGGTCAAGCACCGCGCACAGACCCGCATCACCACCGGCATGGACCTGACCATCGCCATCGTCAACGGCTTCCTGATCGCCGGTACCTGCGGTCTGGCGCTGTGGCTGTGGAACGGTGGCCACATCACCGTCGGCGCGATCACCCTGGCCACCGGCCTGGTGATCCGCATCCACAACATGTCCGGCTGGATCATGTGGACCATCAACGGCATCTTCGAGGACATCGGCACGGTGCAGGATGGCATCACCACCATCGCCCAGCCGCTGACCGTGCAGGACCGCGACGATGCGGTGCCGCTGCAGGTGACCCGGGGCGGCGTGCACTTCCAGGACATCCACTTCCACTACGGCAAGAAGGGTGGCGTGATCGCCGGCCTGGACCTGGTGGTGAAGCCAGGCGAGAAGATCGGCCTGGTCGGTCCGTCCGGTGCCGGCAAGTCGACCCTGGTCAACGTGCTGCTGCGCCTGTACGACCTGGAAAGCGGCCGCATCCTGATCGACGACCAGGACATTGCCTACGTTACGCAGGAAAGCCTGCGCCAGCAGATTGGCGTGGTCACCCAGGACACCTCGCTGCTGCATCGCTCGATCCGCGACAACCTGCTGTACGGCCGTCCGGATGCGACCGACGAGCAACTGCACGCAGCCGTGGCCAAGGCGCGAGCGGCCAGCTTCATCGACACACTTGTGGATGGGCAGGGCCGTCGCGGCTACGACGCGCATGTCGGCGAGCGCGGCGTGAAGCTGTCCGGTGGCCAGCGCCAGCGCATCGCCATTGCCCGCGTACTGCTGAAGGACGCACCGATCCTGGTGCTGGACGAAGCGACCTCGGCGCTGGATTCGGAAGTGGAAGCGGCCATCCAGGACAGCCTGGACGAACTGATGGGTGGCAAGACGGTGATCGCGATCGCGCACCGGCTGTCGACCATCGCGCGCATGGACCGGCTGGTAGTGATGGACGAGGGCCGCATCGTCGAGACCGGCACCCATGCGGAACTGATTGCGGCTGGTGGACTGTACGCGCGGTTGTGGGCGCGGCAGACCGGTGGTTTCGTGGCCGCCGATCAATGACCGCTGCGGGGGTCAGAGCCTTCTCTGCGAGAGGGATCCGACCCCGTTCCTGTATCCCTTGGGGTCGGATCCCTTTCCGAAGGAATGGGCTCTGACCCCAGCGTGCTTCTGGAGACCTGCATGATCCTCCCCCTACGCTCCCTGTTGCTGGCGCTCGCGCTGGGCATGAGCACAGCGACCGCGATGGCCGCACCCGCCGCAGACGAGCAGCTTGAGCAGGTCATCCTGCTCAGCCGCCACAACCTGCGCGCGCCGGTGGTGGCCTCCGGCGCGCTCGCCAACGCGACACCCGAGACCTGGCCGCGCTGGGAGGTGGCACCGGGCGAGCTGACCACCAAGGGCGGCGTGCTGGAGGCATACATGGGCCGTTACATCGGCCAGTGGCTGCGCCAGGCTCAGCTGTTGCGGGCCTCGGGTTGCCCGCAGCCGGCTGACTTCCGCGCCCATGCCAACAGCTTGCAGCGTACCCAGGCCACCGCACAGTTCTTCGTTGCCGGTGCCTTCCCGGGCTGCCACGTTGCGATCGAGCAGCGCATGCCGCTGGGCACGATGGATCCCTTGTTCAATCCGGTGATCCACAACAGAGACACGGTCTTCCGCGAGCGCGCGCTGTCGGCAATGCAGCAAGCGCTGACCGACGTGGACCTGACGCCGGCACTGGCGGTGGTGGAGGCGGTCACCCGCTACCCGGAGTCGGCGGCGTGTACCGGCCGCGGCGACTGCCATCTGACGCTGGCCGATACCACCTTCAGTGCGGAGCCGGGCAACGAGCCTCGCGCTTCGGGTTCACTGGCGCTGGCCAGCGGAGTGGTGGATGCGCTGCTGATGGAGCACTACCAAGGAAGTGGCATTCCGCGCGAAGGCTGGGGCCGCTTGAACAACGAGGCGCAATGGCAGGCGCTGGCGCAGATACGCAATCGCTACCAGGACATCCTGTTCGGTACTCCTGAAGTTGCTCGTGATGTGGCCGCACCGCTGCTGGCACGGGTAGACGCGCTGTTCAAGGATCCGGCGTCACCGAAGGTGACCCTGCTGGTCGGTCACGATTCCAACATCGGCTCCGTGCTGGCTGCGTTGGGCATCGCTGACTACACGCTGCCGGGCCAGTACGAGAAGACGCCGATCGGAGGCCTGTTGCAGTTCGAGCGCTGGCGTGGGCGTCGCAGTGGCCTGGAGCGTTTCCGCGTGTCCTACGTCTATCCCACCACCGGGCAGCTGCGCGATGCGCTGCCGCTGACCGAGGTGCAGCCGCCGGGCCGCGTCGCACTGTCCTTGCCGGGCTGTAGTGCACAGGGCTGCAGCAGCGCGCAGTTCCAGCTGCTGCTGCAGCGGGCGATGCGCTGAGGCACGCGGCCAGCGCAGGGGCGTGCGCACGATGCCGTGCGCGGCCATCAGCGTAAGGTCGCCACCCAGCCGCGGTGAGTGGAACGGTCCGCGTGCATGTGCGGCTTCGAACAGGCCGCCATCGGGCGAGCGCAGTCGATAGAACTCGACCCAGCCGCTGGCCTGCAGCGGCAGCTGTGCCACGCCGGTCTGCTGGTTGAACCACGCCGGGTCCTTGCTGCCCTCGATGACGCGTCGCGCCAGGCGATCGATGGCGTGGTCGCGGCTGGCGTACCAGTCCTGGCCGCGCAGCCGCGCCAGCTCGGCCATCATCACCAGCGGCGCCAGCGCGTAGTCGTGATAGTGCAGGGTACGCTGCCCGCGCGCCATTTCCAGCGGCAGGCTGCCGTCGTCCTGGATGTCATCGACGCCCTTCTGGAAGGCCGCGTGGCCGGCCTGCCAGAGGGCCTGGTCATCGGTGGCCAGGCCGGTAGCCAGCACGCCCAGGCCGCCCCAGTAGTAGTGGTTGTTGCGGCGCCGTTTCGGGTTGTCCCAGTAGGCCAGGTTGGCGCGTGCCAGCTGTTGCAGCCACGGATCGATGCGTGCGCGCTGCTGCGGGTCGGCCTGGTCATGCACCTTCAGGTAGGCCATGGCCACTGCATCGAGCATCCACTGCCGCATGTAGAACGACTGGTCGTTGTTGACCCGGATCATCTGCCCGAGCATGGCGCCTCCGTCTGCCCATGCCACCAGCCATGCCAGCGTGCATTGCGCCGCCGCCGGGTCACCGTTGCGCAGGTAGTCGTCGCTCATGCGTGCCACGTCGGCGGCATAGCGGTCCAGTGGCGCGGTGGCGTCATGATTCTGCTGGTGCAGCGCCGGGTCGATCACCGAGCCGGCCTTGTCGGTGTAGTAGCCTAGGGCACGTATGTCGGGCTGGCCGGGCGGTGGTGGAGGGCAGGCGCCGAAGACACAGGCGCTGGCCAGCAGCGTGGGCAGCAGTGCAAGACGGAACAGGGGGAGAGACATGGACGCTGGTGGAAGGGGGAACCCGGCGAACGATGCGCCCGTGCATGTTGCCGGTGCGTGATGCAGGCGCGGCTCCTGCCACCGCATGCAGAAACGGCCCGGGTCTCCCCGGGCCGTTCCGATTCCAACCTACATCCCCGATCACTCGATCGGCTGGTCCAACATCAGCTGGCGGGCGAAGCGCACCGGCGGCGCGCCGTAGGACAGCACCTGGTCGTGGTAGGCCTTCAGGTTGAACTTGTCGCCCAGCTTCTCCTGCACCGCCTTGCGGGTGTCGAAGTGCTCCTGCGCGCCGACGAAGTAGGTCGGCAGCTGCGCCGAGGTCAGCTGTGCACGCACCCACTTGCCGGCCGCCTCGCTTTCCTGCTGGAACGCGTCGTGGGTCATCAGGTGCATCGCCTTTTCGCGATCCCAGTTGTCCACGTGCACGCCCTGGTCGAGGATCGCGTTGGAGATCGTGCGCAGGTAGAACTTCAGCTGCACCAGGTGGAACAGCGGATCGTTGTTGAGGTAACCCTGCTCCTGCATCATGCGCTCGGTGTAGACCGCCCAGCCTTCGGCGAACAGGCCCGAACGCAGCACCGCACGCAGGGTGGAGGGGAACTTGGCCGAGTGCCAGCCTTCCAGGTAGTGGCCCGGGGTGCCTTCGTGGATGCTGAGCAGGTGGATCATGCGCGAGTTGTATTCACGCAGGAACGAGTCGACCTGCTTCTCGTTCCAGTCGTCCGGAATCGGCGACACGGCGTAGAAGGTCTTCAGGTTCTTGTCCAGCGGGCCCGGCGAATCGCAGTAGGCCACGGCCACGCCACGCTGGAATTCCGGCATCAGGATGATGTCCACCGGCGCGTCGGGCAGGGTCACCAGGTCGTGCTCGCGCACGAAGGCGGTGGACTGCTCCAGCGCGGCCTTGGCATCGTCCACCACCTTGTCGCGTGCCGGCTTGTCGGCGTAGGCCAGTTCCAGCGCGGCCTCGATCGCCTTCTGCTGCTGCTCGTCGGTCGGCTGGGCCGGCATCTCCGGCGCACCCGGCTTGTCCTTCAGCACGGTCTGCGCGATGCCGTACATGTCTTCGCGCACGCGCTTGAGTTCGGCACGTGCACGCTCACCGATCTCCTGGCGCGACAGCGACGAGCTCAGCGCGAACTTCAGTTTCTGGTCGTACTTCTCCGCACCGATGCGGAAATCACCCTTGGCGTTCGGCACCAGGGTCTTGTCCAGCCATGTCTGCTGCTCGTCCACGGCCTTCTTCAGCCCGTCGATGGCAGCCTGCAGGCGCTGCTGGTCGGCCTGCGGCAGTTCACCGATGTGCGGGGTGATGAAGGTATCGACGATGCTGAGGATGCCCTTGTTCTGCTTGGCCACGGTCTCGGCATGGATCTTCGGCACGCGCGCCGGATCCAGGTTCTCGCGGGCCTGGGCGAAGATCGCCGGCAGCTTCTCCATGCGTGCGGTGGCCGACTTCAGGCGTTCCGGCAGCGGTGCGAATTCACGCGCCATCAGGCCGTAGATCGCGCTGCCGGCGATGCCGTTGTACAGCTGCGGGTCCCACTTGCCGGACTGCAGCACTTCGGCATTCCAGATTTCCGACTGCAGCTGGTTGCGCAGGATCGCCGCGTCCACCTGGTTCTCGCGGCCCAGCTTGGCCACCTCGATCTTGTCCAGCTCGCCCAGCAGCGCCTTGTAGGCGGCCACGGTCTTCTGCTGGCCGGCGGCGCTGAGGTCGTCCAGCTCGCTGTCGTAGCGGTGGTCGCCGATCTGGGTGGCGCTGACCGGGGACAGCTGCATCCAGGTATCCAGGGCGCGCTTGGACAGATCGGCGAAGGCCGCATCGACCGCCGCGTCACCGGCCTGCTGGCTGGCAGTCGGGGTGGAAGCGTTGGTCGGGGCGTCGGCCGGCTGGCAACCGGTCAGGGCGGCGACCAGGGCAAGGGCAAGAAGATGCGGGCGCATCGGCGTTCCTGTACGGGGTCAAACCCCGAGCATAGGGCCCCGGAGCTGCTTTGTCCCCGTGCCATAGGATTACCATGGGCGCAGACACGGACCCTCCAGCGGAGCACAGGACATGGAATACCAGGGAAGCTGCCATTGCGGCAGGATCGCATTCACCGTACAGGCCGAGGCGCCGATCAGCGACGTCATCGACTGCAACTGCTCGATGTGCCGCCGCCGTGGCAGCCTGCTGTGGTTCGCCCCGCGCGAGGCGTTCCAGCTGACCACCGATCCGGCCGACGTGGCCACCTACCACTTCAACAAGGCCCACATCGACCATCATCACTGCCGCGAATGTGGCGTCGCTCCCTACAGCGAAGCGGTCGACCCGCGCACCGGCACACCGATGGTGGCGGTGAACGTGCGCTGCGTGCCTGCAGTGGATCTGGCCACGCTGGCGGTGAGTTCCTACGACGGAGCCGCACTGTGAGGCCGGTGTGCGCGTGGACGCGCATGGCAGCAATGCCGGTGCTGTTGCTGGCGCTGGCAGCGTGCGGAAAGCATGGCGACGTCGCGGCCGATGCCGGAGGCGGTGCCGAAGCCGCCGTCGCTTCACCGGAAGGTGCATTCCTGGCCTACGAACATGACGTGCAGGTGCAGCTGGAGGCGGCGCAGATCGCACCGCGCATCCAGCAGATCGCTCAGGCCTGCCAGAGCGCGAAGTTCGGCGACTGTGCAGTGTTGCAGGTCGAGCAGCACGGCGGCGAGCAGCCCAGCGGTGAAGTGAAGGTGCGCATCGCCCCGAAGGGCACCGAGCCGCTGATCGCGATGGCCGGTGAAGGCGGCAAGCTGCAGTCCCGCAATACGCGTGCCGAGGATCTCGCGCAGGCGGTGGCCGACACGGCATTGACCAAAGCGCGGCTTGAAAAGGAGCACGCCCGCCTGCTGTCCTACCAGGACCGCAAGGACCTGAAGATCGAAGACCTGATGGCGATCACCACGCGCCTGTCAGAGATCGAGGCGGGTGTCGAGCAGGCCAACAAGGATGCTGCGCAGCAGCGCCGGCGTATCGATACCCAGCTGGTGTCGATCCACTTCGACACCACTTCGGGACAGCGCAGCCGCAGCGAAATCGGCGAGGCGCTGAGCGAGTCGGGCAGCATCCTCAGCACCAGCATCGCGTTCCTGATCCGCGCTGCGGCCGCACTGCTGCCGGTGGCGGTGCTGGCCTTGATCGCGGCCTGGGGTGTGCGGGCATGGTGGCGTCGCCGCCGTCGCAAGCTACCGCCCAACCGCTGAGATGAAGGCTGATGCCGGCCGTCAGCCGGCATCAGCCCTCGTCGGTCTCGTACTCGACGAACACATCCAGCTCCAGCGCCAGTTCCTGCACCGCATCGCGCACCTTCTGCGCGGTGCTTTCATTGCCGACTTCCACTTCCAGCTCGTGGATGCCCGGGCCGATGTCATCGGACAGCCCGGCCGAACTGGAATCGTCGTCGTCCATGTGCGGCATCAGGTCGTCGGTTTCCTCGACATGTTCAATGCCCTCCAGGCCGAGCAGCAGGTCGCTGATGGCGCGGGCGTCGTCTTCGGTTCCGGTGATGCGCAGTCGCAGCATGGCCATGGCATAGGTACGTTGTGGGTTCGCCAGCAGCCTAGCCAGCGCGAGGCAAAGAACGGGTGAGGGCGCAGTCAGGCCTGCGTCGCCGGCCGCCCGAGCAGGCTGTCCGGCAATGCCGGAATCGGCGTGCGCTCGTCCTGCGCCTGTTCCAGCAACCAGTCGATGAACAGGCGCGCGGCCGGGCTCGGCGGTTGCCCTTCTGCGTGCACCACGTGATAGGCATAGCGAGCCTTCAATGCCGGACCGGGCAGGCGCACCACCTCGTAGCGCTGCAGATAGGGCTGGGCGATGTGGGTGCGAGCCAGCACCGCGCCCATGCCATACACCGCTGCACGCATCGCGTCGGTGCTGTCGGCGAAGGTGTGCATCGGCGGCAGCGGCGACGGCGGGCGCACGCCGGCGTGGCGGAACCAGTCGCGCCAGCCCTGCGGCGACAGGTCGGTCAGCAGCGGTAGGTCGGCGATGCGCGCCGGATCGACCAGCGTTTCGACCCCGGCCAGTGCCGGTGAGGCTACCGGGAACAGGTAGTCGTCCATCAGGTGCTGCGCACGCAGGCCCGGCCACTGGCCCAGGCCGTAGCGAATGCCGACCTCCGGCCCAGTGTCGTCATAGCGATCCAGTCCGCTGCCGGTGTGCAGCTCGATGCGGATGTGCGGATGGGCCTGGGTGAAGCGGGGCAGCCGCGGCAACAGCCAGCAGTACGATAGCGAACGCAGCGTGGTGATCCGCAACGGCACGCTGTCCGCATCCGGGTGCAGATGATGGGCGACCGCGGCGACATCGGTGAAGGCCGCGCTGGCCGCATCGGCCAGCTGCCGGCCCTCGGAGGTCAGGCGCACGCCGCGGGCGTGGCGCAGGAACAACCGGGTCTCCAGCACCTCTTCCAGGCGCCGCACGTGGTGGCTGACTGCGCTGGCGGTCAGGTGCAGTTCCTGCGCGGCCTGGGCGAAGTTCTGGTGGCGGGCGGCGACCGCGAAGACGGCCAGTGCGGGGAGCAGGGAAGGGCGTAGCTGCATGTCCAGCCTCAAACGATATTTGTGGCTGGCAGCGATACTACGCGCTTGTGCCGCGGGCGTCTGCGCCCGATCCTGTCTGCCTTGGCGAGGAATTGACGATGGACGGAGGCATAGCATGAATGCGGTCCCACAGGCGGTCGAGCGCGACTGGCGCACACCGCTGGAGTTGACCCTGCTGGGCGCCATCTGGGGCTGCTCGTTCCTGTTCATGCGGGTGGCGGTGCCGTCGTTCGGCCCGTTCGCGCTGGTCGAGGTGCGGCTGGTGCTGGGGGCGCTGGTGCTGCTGCCGTTCCTGTGGCGCGCCCGCGCGCAGTTCCCGCCGCGGCGCTGGCTATGGCTGGCACCGATCGGCCTGATCAATTCGGCGCTGCCGTTCGTGCTGTTTGCCTATGCCGCCGAGCAGGCGCCGGCCGCGATCGGTGCGATCTGCAATGCGATGACCGTGCTGTTCGCCGCGCTGATCGCCTTCCTGTTCTTCGGCGAGAAGATCGGCATGCGCCGCGCCGGTGCCTTGCTGGTTGGTTTCGCCGGCGTGGTGGTGCTGGCCACCGCCAAGGTTTCCGGCCTGAGTATTGGTACCGCAGTGATCGCCGGCGCTGCGGCGTCGTTGCTGTACGGGCTGGGCGTCAATCTGGTGAAGCGCCACATGACCGGGCTGCCCTCGGCAGCGGCGGCGGCAGCCACGCTGTCGTGTGCCTCGCTGTGGATGCTGCCGATGACGGTGACGCACTGGCCACAGGCCGCCATTCCGCTGAAGGCCTGGGGTGCAGCGATCGCCTTGGGTGTGGCCTGCACCGGCCTGGCATTCCTGATGTTCTATCGCCTGATTGGCCGCATCGGCCCGTCGCGTGCGTCGACGGTGACCTACCTGATTCCGCTGTTCGGCGCGGCGTTTGCGTGGTTGTTCCTTGGGGAGGCGGTGACGGTACAGATGTTGGTGGCGGGGGCGTTGATTCTGGGGAGCGTGGCGGTGAGTCAGAAGGGCTGAGGCGTTGGCGTTTTGCGCGTGGCGCGTGCTGAAGGTGCTTCATTTTTCATGGGCGTCACTTTTCTTTTCGCGCGAAAAGAAAAGTAACCAAAAGAAATGCGCCGCCAGGTCGCGAGCCGCCGCGCTTCGCACGTCGGTCCCCTGCGCTTCTCGGTGAATCAGGGGACGGTGTGCAGAGGTCAGCCGACTAACAGTCGGCTCTACAAGACATCGGCACCTCTTCGCCCCTGATTCCCCTGCGATGCTCGGCTCACTCAAGGCGGACCCAAGGTCAAGAGCCACAGCTGCACGACGATGCTTGGTAGTGCCGGGCCGGGCCCGGCGAGCGAAGCGAGCGCTTCTGCCTTTGATCTTGGATCAGCCTTGAGCGAGCCGAGCACCGCAGGTCCGGCGAGGGCGAAGAGGCGCCACGCACTTTTGTAGAGCCGAGCCATGCTCGGCTGCTCTCCGCGCTGTCCCTCGACGGGCCGAGGAGCGCAGGGCACCGGTGCGCAGCACCGGCTCGCGGCCGGCGGAACGTTTCTTTTGGTTACTTTTCTTTGCGTACAAAGAAAAGTAACGCCCATGAACAGTGACGTACCTTCAGCACGCGCAACGCGCAGCAAGCCAGGCTCCTACCGCACCGGCACCGGAATATTGCAGAGATCGATATGCCCCGCCGGGCGCTTGTAGAAATCATCCACGCGATTGCGTCGCGCCTCTACCGTATCGGCGAAGGTCTTTGAATCGGTGCGCAGTACCTGGATCGGTGTGCGCTCGGCCACCTGCACGTCGCTGGCACGGCGGATCGACACGATCGGCGTACGCAGCTTCGGGTCGGTGTAGAAGCCCATCGGCGCCGGTCCGCGCGGCGTCGCGCTGAGCAGTTCCATGCCCTTCAGCACGCGACCCACCAGCGTGATGTTGCGGTCCAGCTGACGCGGTGACTGGCCGGTCACTACATAGAGTTCGGCGCCGATGCTGCTGTCTTCCTCGTTGCTGCGGCCGGCGCCGAGCATCCCGTAGCAGTGCGCCAGCCAGGCCTTGCCGGCCTGCGGGTCCTGGCCGACCGGGAAGCCGTCGACGAAACCGGTCTGTGCCGCCCAGCCGTCGCGATCCGGCAGCACGCTGACGTTCAGGCCAGCGCTGGCGCGCTCGAACTCGGCCGGCAGCTTGCGCGCGGCGCTGCCGAACGGCTTGGCCTTGGCCGCGTCATCGGCGTCGGCGTCGCCGAACTGCACCACGAAGTTATCCTGCGAGCGGTAGATGCTGGTGCCGTCCCAGAAGTGCTCATGCGCGAAGGTCTGGATGTTGGCGACATGGCGCGGGGCGAACTGCGGCGCCAGCTCGATGATCACCCGCCCCGCCGGCAGGTCCATGTACAGCAGGTTGGCCGGGTCCGGGGTGCGCCATTCGCTGGCCGCCGATGCGTCGAGGATCTGCTGCGGGCTGCGGTACGGGGTGGCCGCGCTGGCCAGCGAGGGCAGCAGGCAGGCCAGGGCGACGGCGGTCAGGGCAAGGCGACGACGGTGCGGCATGGGAACCCCGGAACATGAACGAGGGTTCGATTCTGCGTGAGCGCACCGGTCTCGCCAACCGGCACGATGACTAACGACACATTCGCTATACCGAACTTCGCACTACTGTTGACTTCAACGTAGTGGAGGGCCGGTCATGGTCGAAGACGATGTCCACCTGAAGAAGTTCCAGAAGGAGCTGAGCGCCGGAACGGTGTCGCTGGCCCTGCTGGCGGTGCTGGCCCGGGCCGGGGAGCCGCTGTATGGCTACCTGATTGCCAAGGAGCTGGAGCGCGTGGGCGAGGGCGTGCTGAGCGGCAAGCAGAGCGCGCTGTACCCGGTGCTGCGCAACCTGGAGGGCGCCGGCCTGCTGGAAAGCCATGTGGAGCCGTCCAGCAGCGGGCCGCCGCGGCGCTACTACCGCATCAATGAACGTGGCCGCGAGGTGTTGGCGCAGTGGCGCCAGGCCTGGCAGGCCACCCGCGATTCCGTCGATTCCGTGTTGGAGGGGGTACCGCAATGAACGACCCGAGCCTGGCAGGCCGAGCCCTGCCGACCACCATCCCGCAGTACCTGGCGCAGCTGCGCGCGGCGCTGGAAGGCGCCGACCCGGCGATGGTGCAGGACGCGCTGTACGACGCCGAGGAGTACCTGCGCTCGGAGCTGGCGGCGCAGCCCGGTCGCAGCGAGGCCGAGGTGATCGCCGACGTGGCCGGCAGCTACGGCGCGCCGGACGAAGTGGCCGAGATCTACCGCGAGACCGAGGTGACGGTGAACCGCGCGCTGCGTACGCCGCGTGCGGATACCGCACCGGTGCTGCGCGCGGCGGCGGAAGCCAGTGGCGTCGAGCCGGCTGCACCGCCGCCGGTGCCGGCGCAGCGCTCGCTGCTGGCGCGCTTCTTCGGTGTGGTGACCGATCCGCATACCTACGGCGCGCTGTTCTACATGCTGCTGTCGCTGGCCACCGGCATCTTCTTCTTCACCTGGGTGGTGACCGGTCTGTCGCTGTCGCTGGGCCTGCTGATCCTGATCATCGGTATTCCGCTGACCGTGCTGTTCTTCGGCTCGGTGCGCGGGCTGGCGCTGCTGGAAGGGCGATTGGTGGAAGCGCTGCTGGGCGAACGCATGCCGCGCCGTCCGCGTTACACCGACCGCAGCCGCACGTGGTTGCAGCGCATCGGCGACATGTTCACCGATGGCCGCACCTGGCTGACCCTGCTGTACTTCGTGTTGATGCTGCCGCTGGGCGTGATCTACTTCACCATCGCGGTGACGCTGCTGTCGCTGTCGCTGAGCCTGATCTGGGCGCCGGTCGCGGCGATCTTCAGTGGTGACATCCCCGGCGTGTACATCAACGACGTGAACGTGCTGCCGATGGCGGCCTCGCCGCTGGTGGCGATCGCGGTTGCTGCGGCGGGCGCGCTGCTGCTGCTGCTGACGATGCATCTGGCACGTGGCATCGGCAAGCTGCACGGGCTGATCGCCAAGAACCTGCTGGTGCGGTTGTAAGCAGGAGTCGGTGCCTTGGTAGGTGCCAACCTTGGTTGGCACGATCCATCAGACACCGGGATTCATGGTAGAGCGCCAACCAAGGTTGGCATCTACCAGGGCGTACCGACCAAGGTGGAATTACCCCGCCTTTCGCCGCAACGGGGTGACGTTGCTCTTCTTCTTCGTCGCCTTCGCCGCCGGTGCTTCGGCATGCGCGGCGAAGAAGTCGCGCACCTTCGGGTACACCACCTCGCGCCAGCG
The DNA here is from genome assembly GCF_030237085.1 of Stenotrophomonas maltophilia group sp. Smal32. Taxonomy (NCBI): domain Bacteria; kingdom Pseudomonadati; phylum Pseudomonadota; class Gammaproteobacteria; order Lysobacterales; family Lysobacteraceae; genus Stenotrophomonas; species Stenotrophomonas maltophilia group sp. Smal32. The sequence goes on along the minus strand of NZ_JASJSI010000033.1, from coordinate 12,911 downwards.
ACGGCCGCTGAAGATGCCGTAGTGGCCGGCACCTTCGACGATGAAATGCTCACGGCGGTCCGCAGTGATGCCGGTGCACAGCGCCTGCGCGGCTTCGGTCTGGCCGAGGCCGGCGATGTCGTCCAGCTCGCCTTCGATGCTCAGCAGCGCGGTATCGCGGATCGCCGACGGATCGACCTTCTCGCCGTTGACCACCCACTCGCCACGCGGCAGCAGGAAGTCCTGGAACACCACGCGGATGGTATCGAGGTAGTACTTGGCGGGCATGTCCAGCACTGCGTTGTACTCGTCGTAGAAACGACGGTGCGCGTCGGCGTCTTCCAGGTCGCCCTTGACCAGGTCGGTGTAGAAATCCCAGTGCGAACTGAAGTGGCGGCTCGGGTTCATCGACAGAAAGCCGGCATGCTGCAGAAAGCCTGGATACACGCGACGGCCGGCGCCGGGATAGCTGGCCGGCACGGTGTGGATGACGTTGTTCTCGAACCACGACAGCGGGTTCTGCGTGGCCAGGTTGTTCACTGCGGTCGGGCTGCAGCGCGCATCGATCGGGCCACCCATCATCACCAGCGTGCGCGGCGTCGCTTCGCCACGGCTGGCCATCAGCGAAACCGCGGCCAGCACCGGTACGGTCGGCTGGCACACGCTCACCACGTGCAGGCGCTCCACGCCGAGGTGGCGGATGAATTCCTGGATGTAGGCGATGTAATCGTCCAGGCCGAATTCGCCTTCGCTGGCCGGCACCATGCGCGCATCCACCCAGTCGGTGACGTACACGCGGTGGTCGCGCAGCAGCGTGCGCACGGTATCGCGCAGCAGGGTGGCGTGGTGGCCGGACAGCGGCGCCACCACCAGCACGAACGGCTGGTTGAGCATGGTGTGCAGCTGGTCGGCTTCATTGCTGTGGCGCTTGAAGCGCAGCAGCTTGCAGAACGGCTTGCTCACTTCTTCGTGCACGACGATCGGCACGCGTTCGCCATCGACATCGATTTCGTTGATGCCCCATTCGGGCTTCTCGTAATCCTTGCCGATGCGATGGAACAACTCGTTGACCGCAGCCAGGCGATCGGCACCCGGCATCTGCGACCACCAGTGGCCCGGGTTGGCGAAGAACCTGGCGTTGGCCTGGGCCTGGTGCACCCAGGGGGCGAGCAGGTTGCGGGTCAGTTCGTGCAGTTGATAGAGCATGACGACCGAATATGTATGGTCATATGTTGCCGCGCAGCATATCCCATCCGGGTGTCCCGCAGGTTAAGTCGGCTGAAAATAATGAATCCGGATTCACGCCTGTTCCAGCGCCGCCGCGTCGTCTGCCAGGGCGGGGCCCAGCCAGCAGTGCGAGCCCACCGGCAGCAGGCCGTGCCGGGCCAGCGTCCGGCGGTACCAGCGCGCCGGGCGGGCCTGGAAGCCCTCGTGGTCGCCGTCGAACTCGTCCTCGGCGGCAAAGGTCTCCAGGAAGGCCACGCCGCCGGTCAGCTCGGCCACGCCGGCCAGTCCGGCGCGCAGCTCGCGGTCGGGCACGTAGTGCATCACGTCCGAGCACACCAGCAGGTCGACCGGGGCGCAGGGCCGCAGCCAGGCGAAGTCGCCGAAGCCGGCCAGGTGCAGGTTGCGGGTGCGGCCGTAGCGGCGCACAGCGTACTCGCTGCTGTCGAAGCCGAGGTATTCGACCTTCGGACGCAGCTTCAGCAGCGGTGCGCGCCAGGCACCTTCGCCGCAGCCGATGTCCAGCACGCTGCGGATCGGTCGCTCCAGGTAGTACTCGGCGCTGGCCACGGCCAGGGCCACCTTGCGCGCCAGGCGGGCGCTGCCGCCGATGTCGGCGCGGCGGTACCAGCGCTGGAAGTAGGCGGCGTCGTAGGTCTTGTCCATGCAGGCGTCGTGCGGTCGGGAAAACGGCGCCTATCGTACGGCGTTGCGGCGCGCCATGCGTCGATCCGTCGCGGCGGCGGCACGCGGAGAGGGCCGGCCACGGCATGCGAGAATGGCTGCCAACCTACGCCAGCCGCCGGAGCGAGCGCATGCAGAGCTACTACTGGGTCAAGACCTTCCACATCGTGTTCGTGGTGGCCTGGATGGCGACGGTGTTCTACCTGCCGCGCATCCTGGTGAACCTGGCCGAGACCGCAGGCCAGCCGGCCGTGACCGAGCGCCTGCAACTGATGGGGCTGCGCCTGTACCGCTTCGGTCACTCGATGTTCGGCCTGGCCTTCCTGCTGGGCCTGGTGTTGTGGCTGGGCTACAGGGTCATTCCGGATTTCCCGACCATGGTCGCGCCGGGCGGCGCCGGTTGGCTGCATGCCAAACTGGGGCTGGTGGTGGTGCTGCTGGCGTACTTCATCTGGATCGGTCGCCTGCTGAAGGGCGTGGCCAAGGGCCGCGCGCTGCCGTCTTCGCGCGCGCTGCGCTGGATCAACGAGATCCCGTTGCTGGCGTTCATTCCGATCGTGTGGCTGGTGCTGGCCAAGCCGTTCTGACAGTCCATTATCCGTAGAGCCATGCTTGGCTCTACGGGTTCGCTTGATTCTTCGCCAAAGCAGAAGCATCCACGCATGGCGTGGATCTACTGGGTGCAGCTGTGGCTTTTGATGTTCAGGTCCGCCATGAGCGAGCCGAGCATCGCAGGTGAAACAGGGGCGAAGAGGCGCCGATGTCTGAGCGCAGCGAGTTCGGCGCCGTCCCCTGATTCACCGAGAAGCGCAGGGAACCGGTGCGTGGCACCGGCTCGCGTTCGGCGGCGTGTTCTTTGGTTACTTTCTTGCACGAGCAAGAAAGTAACAAGCCGATGAATCAGGCGGCTTCGTACGTGCCGTAGCTGCGCAGGCGCGCGTAGCGCTGCTCCAGCAGCTGCTCGGTGGTCAGCTTTTCCAGCGCATCCAGTTCGTTCAGCAGTACGGCCTTCAGGCGCTTGGCCATCTGCGTCGGGTTGCGGTGAGCGCCACCGGTCGGCTCGCGCACGACCTTGTCCACCAGGCCCAGGCTCTTCAGGCGCGGGGCGGTCAGGCCCAGCTGCTCGGCAGCGTCCTTGGCCTTGCCCGCGTCCTTCCACAGGATCGAGGCGCAGCCTTCCGGGGTGATGGTCGAGTACACCGCGTACTCCAGCATCACGGTACGGTCGCCCACGCCCAGCGCCAGCGCGCCGCCGGAGCCGCCTTCACCGATCACGGTGCAGATGATCGGCACCTTCAGTTCGGCCATCTCGATCAGGTTGCGTGCGATCGCCTCGGACTGGCCGCGCGATTCGGCGTCGATACCCGGCCAGGCGCCGGCGGTGTCGATCAGGGTCAGCACCGGCAGGCCGAAACGCTCGGCCATCTTCATCAGGCGCAGGGCCTTGCGATAGCCCTCCGGCTTGGGCATGCCGAAGTTGCGCTTGATCTTTTCCTTGGTGTCGCGGCCCTTCTGGTGGCCGATCACCATCACGGAACGGCCATTGATACGGGCCAGGCCGCCCATGATGGCCTTGTCGTCGGCAAAGGCGCGATCACCGGCCAGCTCCTGGAACTCATCGAACATGACGCGGATGTAGTCGGCGGTGTACGGACGCGACGGGTGGCGGGCCAGCTGCAGCACCTGCCACGAGGTCAGGTTGCGGAAGATCTGCGCGGTGCGCATGCGCAGCTTGTCCTGCAGCGCGTGCACTTCCGCCTCGACATTGACCGCAGGCCCGGCACTGGCGTTGCGCAGCTCCTGGATCTTGGCTTCCAGGTCGGCGATGGGTTGCTCGAAGTCGAGGTAGTTCGGATTCATCGGAAGCCGTCGTGTAAAGAAGAGGGGAATTCTAGCCGAATGCGTGCAAACCACCCGTACGCCCTCGTCTGGAGGGCGACGGTAGCGCAGCCGGGCAGGGGGCGCCAGTCAGCTCAAGGCACCACCAGGGCGCTGCGGCCCATCAGCTGGCTGCGCTGGGAGACGAAGTCGTTGTAGGCCTCGTTGGCCTCCCGGCCCAGCCCGCTGCCGAGGGTGGCGGTGGCCGAGGTGAAGGCCATCTGCGCGGCGAAGTCCTGCTTGCGCAGGGCCTTCTGTTCATCAGCGGTGGTGGCCTTCAGCCAGCGCGCATAGACCTCGCGCAGCGGCGCGGCGTGGGCTTCGAAGGCCGGCACCAGCGCCGGCAGGCTGGCCGGGGCCGGTTCCAGGCTGTAGCTCGGGGCCACGTAGCCGGCCGGTTGTTCGCGCTTGAACGCGCCGGGCTCGCCCATGCCTTCTTCGACGTAGGCGATGAAGTCGGGGGCGGTGAACACCTTGGCCACGATCTGGCCGCCGCTGGAGTCGACGTGGGCCACGACCTTTTCCTTCGGGAAGGGCTCGCGCACGCCGTAGGTCCAGGACTTGTCGATGAACAGTTCGTGGTGCTTCTCGAACGGGCCTTCGAAGTCGACGCCGCCCAGCTCGATGCCGGCCTTGCCGGTGCCGAAGTTCTTCAGCTTGCTCTCGTCGGTGACGTAGATCTCGCGGGCGACCACGTACTCGCTCAGGGTCGGGTTGATCAGGCCGCCACGGCCATCGACATAGACGATGAAGCGCACGTCGCCCAGTTTGTCGGTGTGCAGGCGGTGCTCACCGACAGCGAGCGAGATCGGGCGCGACCCCTGTGCGGCCACCGGCAGGTCCTTGCCATCGATGCTCAGCGCCAACGGCGTGTCGGTCGGGTTGTCGATCTGGAACTCGATCTTCGACGGCGAACAGGCGGCCAGGGCCAGAGCGGCGGCAAACGGGAACAGCAGGGTCTTCATCGGCAATCGTCCTTGATACTTGGAACGGGGAAACAGGGGGTTCAGGAAAACCGGGGAGCCAGCTTCAGCTGGCCCACGGTGGGCTGTAGCGCACCTTCAGCGTGCGTACGGCCGGGTCGGCGCGCAGCGCCTCCATCAGTTTGGAGTCGATGCGCACCGCGCTCTGCCCGGACACGTCGAGCATGCCGGCCACGCCGCCCTGCGGGCCCTTCAGCAGCAGGTCCAGGCGCAGGGGGGTGCGTCCGGGGCGATGGCGGTCGAGCAGGGCATTGACGCGCTCCCAGACCGGGCGCTGCTGGCGCAGGTCCAGGCGCAGCGACAGCCGCGTGGCGTAGTTGGCGCAGACTTCATCGAAGTCCCAGCACTGGCGGATGCGCAGTGCGTAGCCGCCGTTGAACTCGTCCTCGCGCAGGCCGCCCTTGACCACCAGGATGCGGTCCTTGGTCATCAGGTGGCCGAACTCGGCCATCGCGTCGGAGAACGCGCTGCACTCGACGCGCCCGCGCCCATCTTCCAGCTGGATGAAGATCTGGCTCTCGCCCTTGCGACGCACACCGACCACCTGGCCGGCCAGCACGGTTTGTACTTCCGGGCGCCAGCGCTTTTCGCCGCCTCCGCCACCACCACTGTTGGCGCTCCAGATCTTCTCCACCGAACCCAGGTCGTTGCCGACCAGGTCGCGTACATCGTCACGCCAGGGATCGAACGGGTGGCCGCTGAGGTAGAAGCCCAGCGTGTCGCGCTCGCCGTTCAGGCGCTGCAGCAGCGGCCATTCCTCGGCCTCGGGCAGGTCCAGCTGGATCGTGGTCGCGCTCGGGTCCGGGCCGCCGAACAGCGAGTTCTGCCCGGACGCACGCTCGCGCGCCATCTGGTCGGTGGCCTTGATCACTTCCGGCAGCTGCAGCATCAGCGAGGCACGGTTGCGGCCGAGCTCGTCCAGCGCACCACAGTTGATCATCGCTTCCAGCGTGCGCCGGTTGAGCTTGGCCGAGCCGACGCGGGTGCAGAAGTCGAGCAGGTCCTTGAACGGGCCGCCCTTCAGCCGCTCCTCGACCACCGCCTCGCAGGCACCCTGGCCCACGCCCTTGATTGCGCCCAGGCCGTACTGGATGGTGTCCGGGGTGACCGCTTCGAACATGAAGGCCGACTGGTTCACCTTCGGCGGCAGCACGGTCAGGCCGAGGTTGCGCACTTCGTCGAGGAAGCCGACCACCTTGTCGGTGTTGTCCAGGTCGGACGAGAGCGTCGCGGCCATGAATTCGGCCGGGTAATGGCGCTTCAGCCACGCGGTCTGGTAGCTGACCAGCGCATAGGCAGCGGCGTGCGACTTGTTGAAGCCGTAGCCGGCGAATTTCTCCATCAGGTCGAAGATGGCGTCGGCCTTGGCCTCGTCCACGCCGTCCTTGGCCGCGCCCTCGCGGAAGATCTCGCGGTGCTTGGCCATTTCGGCCGGCACCTTTTTGCCCATCGCACGGCGCAGCAGGTCGGCGCCGCCCAGCGAGTAGCCGCCGACGATCTGCGCCATCTGCATCACCTGCTCCTGGTACACCATGATGCCGTAGGTGTCCTTCAGGATCGCTTCGGTGCGCGGATCGGGATAGATGATTTCTTCCTGGCCGTGCTTACGCGCGTTGAAGGAGGGAATCAGGTCCATCGGGCCGGGGCGGTACAGCGACACCAGCGCGATGAGGTCTTCGAAACGGTCGGGGCGCGCGTCCTTCAGCAGGCGGCGCATGCCCGAGGATTCGAACTGGAACACCGCGCCGGTATTGCCGTTGGCGAAGATGTCCTTGTAGGTGGGCGTGTCGTCGAGCGGAATCGCGGCGATGTCCACCGGCGGAATGCCCGCGCGTTCGTGGCGCTTGTTGATCGCCTTCACCGCCCAGTCGATGATGGTCAGCGTGCGCAGACCGAGGAAGTCGAACTTCACCAGGCCCACTTCTTCCACGTCGTTCTTGTCGAACTGGGTGACCGGGTTCTTGCCGAGGCCGTTCTCGTCGTGTTCGGCGTACAGCGGGCAGAACTCGCTCAGCGGTTCGGGCCCGATCACCACGCCACCGGCGTGCTTGCCGGCGTTGCGGGTCAGGTCTTCCAGCTGCAGCGCCAGGTCGATCAGGTCGCGGACATCGTCCTCGGTCTCGTAGCGCTGGATCAGCTCCGGCGAGGCCATTTCCGAGCTGGGGCCTTCCTTGCCCTTGCCCAGTGCATCCTTCAGGTGGATGCCGAGGATGTTCGGGATCAGCTTGGAGACGCCGTCGACCAGGCCGTAGGGGAAACCGAGCACGCGGCCGGAGTCGCGCACCACCGCCTTGGCGGCCATGGTGCCGTAGGTGATGATCTGGCTGACGCGCTCGCGCCCGTACTTGCGCGCGACGTAGTCGATCACCTCGTCGCGGCGGTCCATGCAGAAGTCGATGTCGAAGTCGGGCATCGACACGCGTTCCGGGTTCAGGAAGCGCTCGAACAGCAGGTTGTACGGCAGCGGGTCCAGATCGGTGATCTTCAGCGCCCACGCCACCAGCGAACCGGCACCCGAACCACGGCCCGGGCCGATCGGGATGCCCTGGTTCTTGCCCCACTGGATGAAGTCGGCCACGATCAGGAAGTAGCCCGGGAAGCCCATCTTGATGATGGTGTTGAGCTCGAATTCCAGGCGCTCGAAGTACTCTTCGCGGGTCTTGCCCGGCGCCAGCGGATTCTTCTCCAGGCGCTCTTCCAGGCCATCGCGCGACATCTTCTGGATCCAGGTGTCCAGGGTCTCGTCGTCGGGCACCGGGTAGTTGGGCAGGAAGTAGGTGCCCAGCCGCATCTCGATGTTGCAGCGCTCGGCCAGCGCCAGCGTGTTGTCGATCGCATCGGGGATGTCGGCGAACAGCGCACACATCTCCTCGGCCGACTTCAGGTACTGCTGGTCGCTGTACTCGCGCGGGCGCTTGGGGTCGTCCAGCACGCGGCCGGTGGAAATGCACACGCGCGCTTCGTGCGCGCTGAAATCGGTCGGCGACAGGAAGCGAACGTCATTGCTGGCCACCACCGGCAGGCCACGCTGGCCGGCCGCCATCAGCGCGAACTGGTTGAAGGTTTCCTCGCCTTCGCGGCCGGTACGGGTCAGTTCCAGGTGCAGGCCATCGCCGAACACGCGCTGCCAGTCGGCCAGCTGCTGCTCGGCCAGCTCGTGCTTGCCGTCCAGCGCCAGGCGCCCGGCCAGGCTCTGCCGGCCGGCCAGCGCGAACAGGTTGGCGTTGCCGGCCTTCAGCCAGTCAGGGTGGATGGCCACACCGCCTTCCGGACGATGGCCTTCCATCCAGGCGCGGGTCAGCAGTCGCGACAGGCTCAGGTAGCCCTCACGGTCGCGGCACAGCAGGGTCATACGCCACGGGTCCTGGCCTTCCTCGGCGATCAGCACGTCGGCACCGGCGATCGGCTTGATGCCCACGCCTTCGGCGGCCTTGTAGAACTTGACCAGGGCGAACAGGTTGTTGAGGTCGGTGACCGCCAGCGCGGGCAGGCCGAGTTCGACCGAGCGCGACAGCAGGTTGGCCTGCTTGGCCTTCTTCGGGTCCGCCTGGTCCGGCTTGGCCGGCACACGGATGGTGGAGTCCGCCAGCGAGAACTCGGTGTGGACGTGGAGATGTACGAAGCGGGAGTTGGACATGCCGGACCAGGTTGGAGCGCGCGGGCCCCGGGTGCCGACGGGGGAATCGTCGCCGGGGTCGGGAAGCGCTGGAGTGCCCGGTCAGGGTAGCGAGGGCAGGGAGGCGCGACAAGCTCTTGACGGTACGCGATATCGCATTCGCGCTATCGCTTCCCACGGTTCGCAGGCGAACCGCGGGCCCCGTCTCACCATGCTTCCAGACCTCCGCGCCGTCGGCGCGTCCCCCTGACTCAGGGGGACTCTTCTCCAGACGTGTTGCAGCGGCCGTTCAGACGATTCAGGCAATCGCGATGTCGGCAGCCACCGGCTGCGGCGCTTCCAGGCACTCCCGTACCGGGGCGAAGCTGCGGCGGTGCTCCTCGCAGGGGCCGTGCTGGCGCAACGCGGCCAGGTGAGCCGGGGTGCCATAGCCCTTGTGCTGCTCGAACCCATACTGGGGGCGGCGGGCGTGCACGTCCTGCATGTAGCGGTCGCGCGAGACCTTGGCCAGGATCGAGGCGGCCATGATCGAACGGTCGATGCCATCACCCCCGACCAGGGCCTGCGCCGGCAGCACCAGACCCTTGGGCACGACGTTGCCGTCGATGCGGGCGAAGCCGGCCACGTGGGCCACCGCTGCGACCACGTCGCGCATGCCCTGCAGGGTGGCCTGGTAGATGTTCAGGCGGTCGATGGTGTCCGCGTCCACCAGCACCACGTGCCAGGCCAGGGCACGTTCGATGATGCGGTCATGCAGCTGCTCGCGGCGGGCCGCGGTCAGTTGCTTGGAATCGTCCAGGCCGTTGATGCGCGGCCGGGATGGATCGAACACCACTGCTGCCACCGCGACCGGTCCGGCCAGCGGACCACGCCCGGCTTCGTCGACGCCGGCGACAAGGCGCTCCGGCTCGACCACGGCGGCGCCGTCGAACAGGGCCAGGCTGGCCGCTGCGGCGTGGCGGCGGCTCATGCCTGGGCCTGGTCGCGCATCAGCAGCTCGCCCACTGCGTCGGCGGCGCGGGCTGAGGCATTGCGGCGCAGGCGCTCGTGCAGGCGGGCATAGGTGTCCTGCAGGTCGGTCACCCGCTGTGGGTGGTCGAACCACTGCTGGATGGCTGCCGCCAGCTTGTCCGGCGTGCAGTCGTGCTGCATCAGTTCCGGTGCCAGGTCCTGGCCCGCCAGGATGTTGGGCAGGGCAAAGCGGTCGACCTTGATCAGGCCCAGCGCCTTGACCAGGCGGTAGGTCAGCTCGTTGACGCGGTAACCGACCACCATCGGCCGCTTGACCAGCATCGCCTCCAGCGTCGCGGTGCCCGATGCCAGCACCACCACATCGGCGGCGATCATCGCGTTGCGTGCCTCACCGTCGAGTACGTGCGAGAAGGCCACCGGCAGCGCTGAGCGCGACAGCTGCTCTTCGATCAGGCGCTTGCAGGCCGGGTTGGCCGCGGGCACCACCACGTGCAGGCCGGGGATGCGTTCGGAGACCTGCCAGGCGGCCTCGAAGAACGGTTCGCCCAGGCGCGAAATCTCGCCCAGGCGGCTGCCTGGCAACACTGCCAGTACCTTGGCCGAGGTCGGCAGGCCAAGCGCGGCACGGGCCTCCTCGCGGTTGCCCTGCAGCGGAATGTCATCGGCCATCGGGTGGCCGACGAAGTGCGCGTCGATGCCGTGTTTGGCATAGATCGGCGGTTCCATCGGGAACAGGCACAGCACCAGGTCGGCGCTGCTGCCGATCTTCTCCGCCCGCTTCTCGCGCCAGGCCCAGACCGAGGGGCTGACGTAGTGCACGGTGCGCACGCCGCGCTGCTTCAGCCAGCGCTCGATGCCCAGGTTGAAGTCGGGCGCGTCGATGCCGATGAACACGTCCGGCTGCCATTCCAGCGCACGCTGGCGGAACGCCGAACGCAGTTTCAACAGGCGTGGCAGGTGGCGCAGTACTTCAGTCAGGCCCATCACCGCCAGTTCGCTGGCGTCGTGCCAGGTCTGGCAGCCGGCGCTGCGCATGGCATCGCCGCCGATGCCGGCGAATTCGGCATTCGGAAAGCGTGCTTTCAGTTCGCGCACCAGGCCCGCACCGAGCAGATCGCCGGAGGCCTCACCGGCCACCAGGGCGATCCGCAACGGGCGCTCGCTGAGCACCCGCTGCGCGGGAACGCCGCCTGCCATCGAGGCCAGCGGAATCACGGCGGCGCCGGCCGGCGCCTGGCCGGTCGCGCTGCTCATCGCAGCAAGGGCCTCTCGGCGTGCTCGATGAAGTCCAGCATCGCCTTCACGTCATCGCTGTCACGCGCCTGTTCGGTCAGCTGCACCTTGGCTTCGGCCAGCGGCAGGCCTGCCACGTACAGGGTGCGGTAGGCACGCTTGATGGCGGAGATGCGCTCGGCATCGAAGCCGCGGCGCTTCAGGCCTTCGCTGTTGATACCGCGCGGGCGGCCAAGCGAATCGGTGCCGACCATGGTGAACGGTGGTACGTCGCCATTGGTCAGCGCGCCCATGCCGAGGAAGGCATGCGCACCGATGCGGCAGAACTGGTGGGCACCGGCGAAGCCGCTGATGATCACGTAGTCGCCCACGGTCACGTGGCCGGCCAGCGTCGTGTTGTTGGAGAACACGCAGAAGTTGCCGACATGGCAGTCGTGCGCCACGTGCGTGTAGGCCAGCATCCAGTTGTCGTTGCCGATGGTGGTGATGCCGCCGCCGCCGCCGGTGCCACGGTTCAGGGTGACGAACTCGCGGAACACGTTGCGATCGCCGATCACCAGTTCGGTGCGTTCGCCAGCGAACTTCTTGTCCTGCGGCTCGCCGCCGACCGCCGCGTGGCCCACGAAGCGGTTGTCACGGCCGATCTTCGTCGGGCCGTGGATGCTGCAGTGGGGGCCCACCACCGTGCCGGCACCGATTTCGACATCGGCACCGATCAGGGTGAACGCGCCGACCTGGACGTCGTCGGCCAGGCGCGCGGCCGGATCGATGACGGCAGTCGGGTGGATCCGTGGTGCGTTGTCAGTCATTGCTGCCTCCCGTGGATCAGCCCTTGGCACCGGCGCACATGACTTCGGCCGAGGCGACGACTTCACCGTTGACCTTGGCTTCGCCGTAGTACCAGCCCATGTTGCGGATCAGGCGCTTCATCTGCACATCCAGCATCAGCACGTCGCCGGGGACGACCTGCTTGTTGAAGCGGGCGTTTTCCACCTTGACCATGTAGAACAGCTTGGACTGCGCATCGCGGCCGAGCGTCAGCTGGGTCATCACGCCACCGGCCTGGGCCAGCGCTTCGATGATCAGCACGCCGGGCATGATCGGGCGGCCCGGGAAGTGGCCCTGGAAGAACGGCTCGTTGATGCTGACGTTCTTCTGCGCCAGGATGCGCTTGGCGTCGATGTCGAGTTCAAGCACCCGGTCCACCAGCAGGAACGGGTAACGGTGCGGGAGCAGTTCCTGGATCTGGCAGACGTCGATAGGAAGCTGCAGCGTGTCGTTCATTCTTTCTCCTTGCCAGCAGCCAGGACGCGGCGAGCCAATGCGTCCAGCTGCTTGAAGCGCGCGGCGTTCTTGCGCCACGTGCGGTTGTCGGTCAACGGGGTGCCGGACGAGTACTCGCCCGGCTCATGAATGGAATTGCGGACCACGGACTTGCCGGTGATCACGACCTTGTCGCAGATCTCGAGGTGGCCGACCACGCCGACATGGCCGCCGAGCAGGCAGTAGCGGCCGATTTTGGCGCTGCCGGCGATGCCGGTGCAGCCGGCGATGGCCGAGTGCGCGCCGATCTGCACGTTGTGCGCGATCTGCACCAGGTTGTCCAGGCGCACGTCCTCGTCCAGCACGGTGTCTTCCAGCGCACCGCGGTCGACGCAGGTATTGGCGCCGATTTCGCAGTCGTCGCCGATGCGCACGCCGCCGAGCTGCGGCACCTTGATCCACTTGCCGGCGTCCATCGCCAGGCCGAAGCCATCGGCGCCGAGCACGGCACCGGGGTGGACGCGCACGCGCTTGCCGAGCCTGACCCTGGTGACCAGGGTGACCCGGGCGATCAGCTCGCAGCCGCTGTCCAGGCTGCAGTCCTCGCCGATCACGCTGCCCGGGCCGATGATGCAGTTCTCACCGACCACGCTGCGTGCGCCGATCGAGACGAACGGGCCGATGTGGGCGCTGGCGGCGACCTGGGCGCTGGGGTCGATGACGGCGCTGGGGTGGACGCCCGGCGGGCGGGTCGGCGCGATGTCGAACAGGGCGGCGATCTTGGCGAAGGTCGTGTACGGGTCCTTGGCCACGAGCGCGGCGCCGGGGGCGGCCTCGGCGTCGTCGGCACGCAGCACGACCAGCGCGGCCTGGCTGTCGGCCAGCTGGGCGCGGTAGCGCGGGTTGGCGAGGAAGGTCAGCTGGCCAGGACCGGCATGGGCGAGGGTGGCCACGCCATGGATGGCGGTGGCGGGGTCGCCATGGACCTGCAGGCCGAACTGCTCGGCGAGTTGCTGGGCGGTGTAGGTGGGAGTATTCACGGCGGGAGTTTAACGTGTGACGCCATTGCGGTCATGCGG
>NZ_JASJSI010000032.1:28468-45583 GCF_030237085.1 Stenotrophomonas maltophilia group sp. Smal32 | reverse complement strand
AACCCCACCCCGCCACGAGGGGCTGCGCCGTTGGCTGAAAATCCATGTAACCGCTTACACGGAAACGGATTTTTGCCGTAACGGGGATCATGACCGGCTGACTTCACACAGGAGCCACCCGCTCATGCGCCGCAAGATCGTCGCCGGAAACTGGAAGCTGCATGGCAGCCGTCAATTCGCCAATGAACTGCTGGGGCAGGTGGCCGCCGGGCTGCCGCTGGACGGGGTGGACGTGGTGATCCTGCCGCCGCTGCCGTATCTGGGTGAACTGGTCGAGGACTTTGGTGACACCGGCCTGGTGTTCGGTGCCCAGGACGTGAGCAGCAACGAGAAGGGCGCCTACACCGGCGAGGTCTGTGCCGCCATGCTGCACGAGGTCGGGGCCCGCTATGGCCTGGTCGGCCACTCCGAGCGCCGCCAGTACCACCATGAAAGCAGCGAACTGGTCGCACGCAAGTTCGCCGCGGCCCTGCATGCCGGCCTGGTGCCGGTGCTGTGCGTGGGTGAGACCCTGGAGCAGCGCGAAGCGGGGCAGACCGAGGCGGTCATCGCCAGCCAGCTGGCACCGGTGCTGGAGCTGGTGGGTGCCGCCGGCTTTGCCCAGGCGGTGGTTGCCTATGAGCCGGTCTGGGCCATCGGTACCGGCCGTACCGCCAGCAAGGAGCAGGCACAGCAGGTGCACGCGTTCATCCGTGGCGAAGTCGCGCGCATCGATGCTAGAATCGCTGATTCACTGCCCATTGTTTACGGCGGTAGCGTGAAGCCCGACAATGCCGGGGAACTGTTCGCGCAGCCGGATGTCGATGGTGGGCTGGTCGGCGGCGCCTCCCTGGTGGCCGCGGACTTCCTGGCCATCGCAAGGGCGGCGGCCGCGAACTAATCCTAGAAGTATTGTCCGAGGGCGGTTTCCAATGCTGATGTTGATCCTCAATGTCGTCTACGTGCTGGTCGCTGTGGCCATGATCGCGCTGATCCTGATGCAGCGTGGCTCGGGTGCGGCGGCGGGTTCGGGCTTTGGTGCCGGCGCCTCGGGTACGGTGTTCGGTGCGCGCGGCGCCTCGAACTTCCTGTCCAAGTCGACCAAGTGGCTGGCTGTCGTGTTCTTCGGCATCAGCCTTTTCATGGCCTGGTATGCCGGTCATGGCAGCCGTCCGGCGGCCGACCAGGATCTGGGCTTGATGTCCGCCCCAGCGGTGACTGCTCCGGCGGCTCCGGCGGGCGAATTGCCGGCCGTTCCGAAGGCCGATGCGGTCCCGGCCGCCCCGGTTCCGGCCGCGAATGTGCCGGCTCAGGCGGAATCTTCGGTTTCTGGTGAAGAAAAGCCTTCGGAAGGCTCCCAGAAACACTGAAGCCGGTTACAATACGCGGCGCATCGGGAAGATAGTCTGATGTGATCGTTTGCCCAGGTGGCGGAATTGGTAGACGCACTACCTTGAGGTGGTAGCGACTTAGGTCGTAGGGGTTCGAGTCCCCTCTTGGGCACCATTTGTAAGTAAAGCGGGTTCGCCTGGCGCGCAAGGCGCCAGGTAGATTCCCGTCCACTCCCCCATGCCAAAGCGCCTGCAGGCGCAGCGGCAGAGGCAAGAGAGAATCGCTGTGCTGGCCGAATATTTGCCGTCTCTGCTGTTTCTGATCGTTGCCACCGGTATCGGCATTACGCTGATGCTGGTTGGTCGATTCCTCGGTCCCCGCCGCCCCGATCTGGAAAAGCTGTCGCCGTATGAGTGCGGCTTCGAAGCATTCGAAGACGCGCGCATGAAGTTCGACGTGCGCTACTACCTGATCGCGATCCAGTTCATCGTCTTCGACCTGGAAATCATCTTCATCGTGCCGTGGACCCAGGTCTTCATGGAACTGGGCGCCCGTTCGCTCGTCACCATGGGCCTGTTCGTCGGCATGCTGTTCCTCGGTTTCATTTACGTCTGGAAGAAGGGAGCGCTGGAATGGGAGTGATTCAGACTCTCGATGGCCTCATGAACAACCCCACGCCGGAAGGTCGGGTTGATGACATCCTGCGGCCGGAAGGCGACAACCCGCTGCTGGAGAAGGGCTTCGTCACCACCAGCGTCGATGCACTGCTGAACTGGGCGCGCACCGGCTCGATGTGGCCGATGACCTTCGGCCTGGCCTGCTGCGCGGTCGAGATGATGCACGCAGGCGCCGCGCGCCTGGACCTCGACCGCTACGGCGTGGTGTTCCGCCCGTCGCCGCGTCAGTCCGACGTGATGATCGTGGCCGGTACCCTGGTCAACAAGATGGCCCCGGCGCTGCGCAAGGTCTACGACCAGATGCCGGACCCGAAGTGGGTCATCTCCATGGGTAGCTGCGCCAACGGCGGTGGCTATTACCACTACTCCTATTCTGTCGTGCGCGGCTGTGATCGCGTGGTGCCGGTGGACGTCTACGTCCCGGGCTGCCCGCCGACCGCCGAGGCGCTGGTGTACGGGATCCTGCAGCTGCAGAAGAAGATCTGGCGTACACAGACCATCGCCCGCTGACCCCTTCACCTGACAAGAGCGCGCCAAGCCCCCATGGCAGAGCAAGCATCCTTCATCGACCGACTCTCCGCACGTTTCGCAGGTGCGAAGGTCATCGTGGTCGAACCCCGCGGCGAAGTGACGCTGGAAGTGCCTGCCGCCGAGTGGCACGCCACCGCCCTGGCGCTGCGTGACGAGTTTGGTTTCGAACAGGCCGTGGATCTCTGCGGCGTCGATTACCTGGGCTATGGCTCCGACGAATGGGACACCGCTGACGTGTCCTCGCAGGGCTTCAGCCGCGGTGTCGAAGGCAAGGCCCAGGGCCGTTTCGCGTGGGGTGAATTCCCCACCGAGGAAAGCGGTGCCGAGGGCGCCCGCCCGCAGCACATGCCGACCCAGCGTTTTGCCGTGGTCGCCCAGCTGCGTTCGTACCAGCACAACCTGATGATGCACCTGCGCTGCTTCGCCCCTGACGAAGCATTGCCGGTGGTGTCCTCGCTGACCGGCATCTGGCCGGGCCTGAACTGGTTCGAGCGCGAAGCGTTCGACCTGTATGGCGTGATCTTCGAAGGCCACCCGGACCTGCGCCGGATCCTGACCGACTACGGTTTCGTCGGTCATCCGTTCCGCAAGGACTTCCCGCTGATCGGCAATGTCGAAGTCCGCTACGACGAAGAAAAGAAGCGCGTGATCTACGAACCGGTCACCTCGGTGGAGCCGCGCGTCGGCGTGCCGCGCGTGATCCGTGACGACGCCCGTCTGCAGACCGCAGAAGGTGAGCGCGCGCAGGAGGCAGTGAAGTGAGCGAGTTCCACCAGGCCCGCGAAGCGTTCGCGAGCAATCCGGCCGAAGCACGGCAGGAAATCCGCAACTACACCATGAACTTCGGCCCGCAGCATCCGGCCGCGCACGGTGTGCTGCGCCTGATCCTGGAAATGGACGGCGAAACCATCATGCGCGCCGACCCGCACGTGGGTCTGCTGCACCGTGGTACCGAAAAGCTGGCCGAATCCAAGCCGTTCAACCAGTCGATCGGCTACATGGATCGCCTGGATTACGTGTCGATGATGTGCAACGAGCACGCCTACGTGCGCGCGATCGAGACCCTGATGGGTATCGAAGCGCCGGAGCGTGCGCAGTACATCCGCACCATGTACGACGAAATCACCCGCATCCTCAACCACCTGATGTGGCTGGGCTCCAACGCACTCGACCTGGGTGCGATGGCGGTGATGCTGTACGCCTTCCGCGAGCGTGAAGAACTGATGGACTGCTATGAAGCGGTCTCCGGCGCGCGCATGCACGCGGCGTACTACCGTCCGGGCGGTGTCTACCGCGACCTGCCGGACCACATGCCGAAGTACAAGGAATCGCGCTGGCACAAGGGCAAGGCGCTGAAGCAGCTCAATGCTTCGCGCGAAGGCTCGTTGCTGGACTTCCTGGAGAACTTCACCGTCGAGTTCCCCAAGCGCATTGATGAATACGAAACCCTGCTGACCGACAACCGTATCTGGAAGCAGCGTACGGTCGGCATCGGCGTGGTCAGCCCGGAACTGGCCCACCAGTGGGGCATGACCGGCGTGATGCTGCGCGGCTCGGGCGTTGCCTGGGACCTGCGCAAGAAGCGTCCGTACGCAAAGTACGATGCCGTCGATTTCGACATCCCGCTGGGCAAGGAAGGCGACTGCTACGACCGTTACCTGGTCCGCGTTGCCGAAATGCGCGAATCCAACCGCATCATCAAGCAGTGCGTGGCCTGGCTGAAGGCCAACCCTGGCCCGGTGATGGTGAAGAACTTCAAGGTCGCTCCGCCCAAGCGCGAGGACATGAAGGACGACATGGAAGCGCTGATCCACCACTTCAAGCTGTTCAGCGAAGGCTACTGCGTGCCGGCCGGCGAGACCTACTCGGCGGTGGAAGCCCCGAAGGGTGAGTTCGGCTGCTACCTGGTCTCCGATGGCGCCAACAAGCCGTTCCGCGTGCACCTGCGTGCACCGGGCTTTGCCCACCTGTCCTCGATCGATTCGATCGTGCGCGGCCATATGCTGGCCGACGTGGTGGCCATGATCGGTACCTACGATCTGGTGTTCGGCGAGGTTGACCGGTAATGCCGTCCGCCACGCCAACGCCCGCTGCAGGCAGCCGGCGCAAGCCGGCGCCGCAGTTTCTGCAATTTCACGTTATGCATTTCGCTGAGGTCGGCCGATGAAGGCGACAGGTAATTTCGAGGCGGCGCGCGACGTCGACCCGATGGTGGTGCTGAGCGACAAGACCCGCGCTCACATCGATCACTGGCTGTCCAAGTTCCCGCCGGACCGCAAGCGCTCTGCCGTGCTGCAGGGCCTGCATGCGGCCCAGGAGCAGA
Source organism: Stenotrophomonas maltophilia group sp. Smal32 (assembly GCF_030237085.1). Lineage (NCBI taxonomy): Bacteria > Pseudomonadati > Pseudomonadota > Gammaproteobacteria > Lysobacterales > Lysobacteraceae > Stenotrophomonas > Stenotrophomonas maltophilia group sp. Smal32. The sequence continues at coordinate 40,741 of NZ_JASJSI010000032.1, read as the reverse complement.
ACGAGGGCTGGCTGACCGACGAGCTGATCGCCGGCGTGGCCAAGTACCTGGACCTGCCGCCGGTGTGGGCCTACGAAGTGGCCAGCTTCTACTCGATGTTCGAGACCGAGAAGGTGGGCCGCAACAACGTGGCCATCTGCACCAACATCAGCTGCTGGCTCAATGGCGCCGAAGACATCGTGCGTCATTGCGAGAAGAAACTGGGCATCAAGCACGGTGAATCGACCCCGGACGGCCGCGTCTACCTCAAGCGCGAGGAAGAGTGCCTGGCCGGCTGTGGTGGCGCGCCGATGATGGTCATCAACGGTCACTACCATGAGCGTCTGACCCTGGAAAAGGTCGACGAGCTGCTGGACGGGCTGGAGTAAGGGCATGGCACATCACCACGAATCCAAGGGTCCGGTCGGCCCCGCGCCGCTGCCGCACCAGGTGGTCTACACCACCCTGCATTACGACACCCCGTGGTCGTACGAAAGCTACCTCAAGACCGGTGGCTACGCCGCCCTGCGCAAGATCCTCGAAGAGAAGATCCCGCCGGAGCAGGTCATCGAGATGGTCAAGGCCTCGGGCCTGCGTGGCCGCGGTGGCGCTGGCTTCCCGACCGGCCTGAAGTGGTCCTTCATGCCCAAGGGCAACATGCAGAAGTACATCCTCTGCAACTCGGACGAATCCGAGCCGGGCACCTGCAAGGACCGTGACATCCTGCGCTACAACCCGCATTCGGTGGTGGAAGGCATGGCGATCGCCTGCTACGCCACCGGTTCGACCGTGGGCTACAACTACCTGCGCGGTGAGTTCCACCACGAGCCGTTCGAGCACTTCGAGCAGGCCCTGGCCGACGCTTATGCGAACGGCTGGCTGGGCAAGAACGTGATGGGCTCGGGCGTGGACATCGACATCTACGGTGCGCTGGGCGCCGGCGCATACATCTGCGGCGAAGAAACCGCGCTGATGGAATCGCTGGAAGGCAAGAAGGGCCAGCCGCGCTACAAGCCGCCGTTCCCGGCCAACTTCGGCCTGTACGGCAAGCCGTCGACGATCAACAACACCGAAACCTACGGTTCGGTGCCGGCGATCATCCGCAACGGTCCGGAGTGGTTCAAGGGCCTGAGCCTGACCGCCAACGGCGGCCCGAAGTGCTTCTCGGTGTCCGGCTGCGTGCAGAACGGCGGCAACTTCGAAGTGCCGCTCGGCACCAAATTCCACGATCTGCTGGAAATGGCCGGTGGCCTGCGTCCGGGCCGTACCCTGAAGGGCGCGATCCCGGGCGGTGTGTCGATGCCGGTGCTGACCGCGGCCGAGCTGAAGGACCTGCCGATGGACTACGACACCATCCGTGCACTGGGCTCCGGCCTGGGTTCGGGTGCGATCGTGGTGCTCGACGACAGCGTCTGCTGCGTCAAGTTCGCCTGCCGCATCAGCCAGTTCTTCCACAAGGAATCCTGTGGCCAGTGCACCCCGTGCCGTGAAGGTACCGGCTGGATGCACCGCGTGCTGGAGCGCATCGTCGCCGGCAAGGCCACGATGGAAGACCTGCACCAGCTGAAGGCAGTGGCCGGCCAGATCGAAGGCCACACCATCTGTGCGTTCGGCGAAGCGGCTGCATGGCCCATCCAGGGCTTCCTGCGCCAGTTCTGGGACGAGTTCGAGTACTACATCGTCAACGGTCATTCGATGGTTGACGGCAAGAAGGTGGAGGCAGCCGCTGCATGAGCGCGCAACCCGTAAATCCGAGCGTCCCACCCGATCACGTCACCATCGAGATCGATGGCAAGTCGCTGGTCGTGCCCAAGGGCTCGATGATCATCCAGGCCGCCGACAAGGCCGGCATCTCCATTCCGCGCTTCTGCTACCACGAGAAGCTGCCGATCGCCGCCAACTGCCGCATGTGCCTGGTGGACGTGGAGAAGTCGCCGAAGCCGGCGCCGGCCTGCGCCACTCCGGTCATGGATGGCATGAAAGTCGCCACCCGCAGCGAGAAGGCACTGAAGTTCCAGCGCTCGGTGATGGAGTTCCTGCTCATCAACCACCCGCTGGACTGCCCGATCTGCGATCAGGGCGGCGAGTGCGAGCTGCAGGACGTGTCGCTGGGCTATGGCCGTTCGGTCAGCCGCTTCAACGAGCGCAAGCGCGTGGTGCCCGACGAAGACATGGGCCCGCTGGTCGCCACCGAGATGACCCGCTGCATCCAGTGCACCCGCTGCGTCCGCTTCACCGCCGACGTTGCCGGTACCTACGAACTGGGTGGCATGTACCGCGGTGAGAACCTGCAGATCGGTACCTTCGACGGCAAGCCGCTGACCACCGAACTGTCCGGCAACGTCGTCGACGTCTGCCCGGTCGGCGCGCTGACCAACAAGGTGTTCCAGTTCCGCGCCCGCCCGTGGGAACTGACCGCGCGCGAGTCGCTGGGTTACCACGACGCGATGGGTTCGAACCTGTTCCTGCACGTGCGTCGCGGCGAAGTGCTGCGCACCGTGCCGCGCGACAACGAAGCGGTGAACGAGTGCTGGCTGTCCGACCGTGACCGCTACTCGCACCAGGGCCTGTACAGCGAAGACCGTGCGGTCAAGCCGCTGCGCAAGGTCAATGGCGAGTGGAAGGAAGTGAGCTGGGCTGAAGGCCTGGCCGCGGCCGCCGAGATCCTCAAGGCGAACCAGGGCGACAACCTGGGCGTGCTGGTGCATCCGTCCACCTCGAACGAGGAAGGCGCGCTGCTGGCCCGCCTGGCCAATGGGCTGGGCTCGAGCAACATCGACCACCGCATCAACAACCGCGATTTCTCCGACGCCGCAACCGCCGAAGTGTTCGGCCTGCCGCTGGCCGAGATCGAAGGCGCCGACCGTATCGTCGTTCTGGGCAGCAACATCCGCCACGAACTGCCGCTGCTGCACGCCCGCCTGCGCAAGGCGCAGACCACCAAGGGCGCGAAGATCCACGTCGTCAACCCGGTGGACTTCGACTTTGCCTTCAGCATCGCCGGCAAGCAGATCGTTGCCCCGTCGAAGTTCGTCGACGCGCTGGCCAACGCCGAGCTGCGTTCGGCCGTGCAGGGCGGCAACAACACCGTGCTGATCGTCGGTGGCATCGCCGAGAACCACCCGCAGGCTGCCGCGATCCGCGCCGCTGCGCGTGAGTTCGCTGCCGCCACCGGTGCCAAGCTGTGCCGCATCCCGCAGGGCGCCAATGCCGTGGGTCTGACCCGCGCCGGCGTGCTGCCGGCCGGCAAGGACGTCGCCGCGATGCTGGCGCAGCCGCGCCAGGCCTACGTGGTCTACGGCCTGGAGCCGGGCCTGGACTTCGCCGATGCCCCGTCCGCGCGCAAGGCGCTGGCCGGCGCCCAGGTGGTGGCCTTCAGCCAGTTCGCCTGCGTGTCCACCCGCGACGTTGCCGACGTGATCCTGCCGATCGGTGCGCTGCCGGAAATCGATGCCACCCTGACCAACCTCGATGGTCGCGAGCAGTCGGCGCGTGCCGGCGGCAAGCTGCCGGGCGAGGCCCGTGAAGGCTGGCGCGTGCTGCGCGCCCTGGGCGGCGACATGGCGCTGGCCGGTTTCGACTTCACCGACCTGGCCGGCCTGCGCGCCAGCCTGGCCCCGGTGTCGGTCACCGTTGCCGCTTCGGCGCAGCCGGTGGTTGCCGGTGAAGGCCTGGAAGTGGCTTCGACCGCCGCGATCTACCGCACCGATGCGGTGGTCCGCCGCGCCCCGGCGCTGCAGTCGCATCCGCTCAACAACGCCCCGCGCATCGTGCTGAACGCTGACGATGCCGCGCGCCTGCAGCTGCAGGAAGGGCAGATGGCCAAGGTCGGCACCGATGCCGGCAAGGCTACCCTGCCGGTGGTGGTCGACGCCCGCGTCGCTGCGGGTTCGGTCTGGATTGAATCGGGCCACGGCGCGACCGCGCCGCTGGGTGCCGCTCGCGTATCGGTGGTGGCTGCATGAACGAATTGCTGTTGAACGCGGTCGACCCGCTGCACCAGTGGCTGCTTGGCCTCGGTGACATCGGCGCGCTGATCTGGATCATCCTGAAGATCCTGGTGATCACCGTACCGGTGATCGTCTCGGTGGCCTTCTACGTGGTCTGGGAACGCAAGCTGATCGGCTGGATGCACGTCCGCCACGGCCCGATGTACGTGGGCATGGGCATCTTCCAGGCCTTCGCCGACGTCTTCAAGCTGCTGTTCAAGGAAGTGGTCCAGCCGAGCAGCGCCAACAAGGCGATCTACCTGCTGGCGCCGCTGATCACCCTGGCCCCGGCTTTCGCGGCCTGGTCGGTGGTGCCCTTCGATTCGCAGATCGTGCTGTCCAACGCCAACGCCGGCCTGCTGTACCTGCTGGCGATGACCTCGCTGGGCATCTACGGCATCATCCTGGCCGGTTGGGCGTCCAACTCGAAGTACGCGTTCCTGGGTGCGATGCGCGCCTCGGCGCAGATGATCAGCTACGAAATCGCCATGGGCTTCGCCCTGGTCGGCGTGATGATCGCCGCTGGCAGCCTGAACCTGAGCAACATCGTGATGGCGCAGGCCGGCAATTCCGGTTTCTTCGACTGGTTCCTGCTGCCGCTGTTCCCGCTGTTCGTCATCTACTGGGTGTCGGGCGTGGCTGAAACCAACCGCGCGCCGTTCGACGTGGTGGAAGGCGAGTCGGAAATCGTCGCCGGCCACATGGTTGAGTACTCCGGCGGTGCCTTCGCCCTGTTCTTCCTGGCCGAATACGCGAACATGATCCTGATCAGCTTCCTGATCTCGATCTTCTTCCTCGGCGGCTGGCTGAGCCCGGTCCAGGGCTGGGTCAACTTCGGCGATGTCTCGCCGCTGGTCGACTGGATCTGGAAGGGCGGTGCACCGTGGCTGTTCGTCAAGGTGTTCTTCTTCGCCAGTGCCTACATCTGGTTCCGTGCCAGCTTCCCGCGCTTCCGCTATGACCAGATCATGCGCCTGGGCTGGAAGGTCTTCATCCCGCTGGCCATTCTGTGGATCGCGGTTACCGCCGTCATGGTGTTCTTCGGCGTGATTCAAAAGGGCGTCTAAGTGATGAACAGGATTACCCATTACTTCAAGAGCCTGCTGCTGCTCGAACTGCTGGCCGGCCTTTGGCTGACGCTGAAGTACAGCTTCAAGCCGAAGTACACGATGATGTACCCGATGGAGAAGTTCCCGCAGTCGCCGCGCTTCCGTGGCCTGCACGCACTTCGCCGTTATCCCAACGGCGAAGAGCGCTGCATTGCCTGCAAGCTGTGCGAAGCGGTGTGCCCGGCCCTGGCCATCACCATCGACTCGGCCAAGCGCGAGGACGGCACCCGCCGCACCACCCGCTACGACATCGACCTGTTCAAGTGCATCTTCTGCGGCTTCTGCGAAGAAAGCTGCCCGGTGGACTCGATCGTCGAAACCCACATCCTCGAGTACCACTTCGAGAACCGTGGCGAAAACATCGTTACCAAGCCGCAGCTGCTGGCCCTTGGCGATCGTCTCGAAAACGAGATCGCCGAGCGTCGTGCCGCCGATGCCGCTTACCGCTGAGGTCGAGAGATGGATTGGGTAAATATCGCTTTCTGGGTGTTCGCCATCGCGGCAACGGTTTCGGCCGGTGCGGTGATCAGCGTGCGCAACCCGGTGCATGCAGTGCTGTGCCTGGTGCTGACCTTCTTCTCCATTGCCTGCGTGTGGCTGCTGGTGGGCGCCGAGTTCCTCGGCGTGGCGCTGGTGCTGGTCTACGTCGGCGCGGTGATGGTGCTGTTCCTGTTCGTGGTGATGATGCTGGACATCGATCCCACCAAGATGCGTGAAGGCTGGGTGCGCTACCTGCCGGTCGGTCTGATCGTGGCGGTGGCGATGCTGGTGCAGATGCTGATCCTGATCGGCGTGAAGGGCAGGGCGGTCAACCCGTTCCCGGCCGACAACGCCGCTGCGGTCGCTGCCGACAGCTCCAACATCACCTGGCTGGCACGCACGCTGTTCACCGAGTACCTGCTGCCGTTCGAGTTCGCCGCCGTCATCCTGACCGTGGCCGTGGTTGCCGCCGTGATGCTGACCCTGCGCCGCCGTACCGGCGTGAAGAGCCAGAACCCGGGCGAGCAGACCATGGTCAAGGCCGGCCAGCGCCTGCGCATGGTCAAGATGGGTGCCGAAGCACCGGTCGTGCACAGCAACAGCAAGCCGGCCACCGGCGAGGAGACCCAGCCGTGATTACCCTTGGCCACATCCTTGCGCTTGGCGCGGTGCTGTTCGCCATCAGCCTGGCCGGCATCTTCCTCAACCGGAAGAACGTCATCGTCCTGCTGATGTCGATCGAACTGATGCTGCTGTCGGTGAACATCAATTTCGTCGGCTTCTCGCGTCAGCTGGGCGATCCGTCCGGCCAGCTGTTCGTGTTCTTCATCCTGACCGTCGCCGCCGCGGAAGCCGCCATCGGCCTGGCGATCCTGGTGACCCTGTTCCGTACCCGCCGCACGATCAATGTCGGCGAAGTCGATTCGCTGAAGGGCTGATCCACAGATGGAAATCACTCTCTCCAAGAGTCTGTTGATCGCAGTGGTGCTTGCACCGCTGTTCGGCAGCATCATCGCCGGCCTGTTCGGTCGCCAGGTCAAGCGCTTCGGCGCGCAGACCATCACCATCCTCGGCGTCGCGGTAGCCTGCGGCCTGTCGATGTACACGTTCTACCAGCTGATGTGGGGCGGCGCGCAGCCGTTCAACCAGAACATCTACACGTTCTTCGAGGTTGGCCAGTACTCGGCCCACGTCGGCTTCATGGTCGACAAGCTGACCGCGATGATGATGGTGGTGGTGACCTTCGTGTCGCTGCTGGTCCACATCTACACGATCGGCTACATGCAGGACGATCCGGGCTACCAGCGGTTCTTCAGCTACATCTCGCTGTTCACCTTCTCGATGCTCACCCTGGTGATGAGCAACAACTTCCTGCAGCTGTTCTTCGGCTGGGAAGCGGTGGGCCTGGTGTCGTACCTGCTGATCGGCTTCTGGTTCAAGCGCCCGACCGCGATCTTCGCTAACATGAAGGCGTTCCTGGTCAACCGCGTTGGCGACTTCGGCTTCCTGCTGGGCATCGCCGGCGTGCTGTGGGTGTTCGGCACCCTGGACTACTCGCAGGTGTTCTCGCAGGCCGGCATGCTGGCTGACCCGCGCGCCCAGCTGCAGATCTGGGACGGCACGATCCTGGGCATGCAGCTGCTGAACGAGCCGGTGATCTGGTCGATCGCCACCGTCATCTGCATCTGCCTGTTCATCGGCGCCATGGGCAAGTCGGCCCAGGTCCCGCTGCATGTGTGGCTGCCGGACTCGATGGAAGGCCCGACCCCGATCTCGGCACTGATCCACGCCGCGACGATGGTGACCGCCGGTATCTTCATGGTCACCCGCATGTCGCCGCTGTTCGAGCTGTCGCAGACCGCGCTGAACTTCGTGCTGTTCATCGGTGCCACCACCGCGTTCTTCACCGGCCTGATCGGCATCGTGCAGAACGACATCAAGCGCGTCGTCGCGTACTCCACGCTGTCGCAGCTGGGCTACATGACCGTCGCCCTGGGCGTGTCGGCCTACTCGGCCGCCGTGTTCCACCTGATGACCCACGCCTTCTTCAAGGCCCTGCTGTTCCTGGGCGCCGGCTCGGTCATCATCGCGATGCACCATGAGCAGGACATGCGCAAGATGGGCGGGTTGCGCAAGTACATGCCGATCACCTTCATCACCATGTGGATCGGTACGCTGGCACTGGTCGGCACGCCGTTCTTCTCCGGCTTCTACTCGAAGGACACCATCATCGAGGCGGCCGAGATCCATGCCCACATGCAGAACAGCTGGGTGGCCACCTATGGCTACTGGGCGGTGCTGGGTGGCGTGCTGGTGACCAGCTTCTACAGCTTCCGCCTGCTGTTCATGACCTTCCATGGCAAGGAACGCTTCCGCGACGCGCATGACGATCATGGCCATGGCCATGACGATCACCACGCCGCCGACGCCCACCATGGCGATGCCCATGACGACCACGGCCATGGCCACGGTCCGCATGAGCCGCATGAAACTCCGTGGGTGGTGACCCTGCCGCTGGTCCTGCTGGCCATCCCGTCGATCGCCATCGGTTTCTTCAGCATCGGTCCGATGCTGCACGGCACCGACTGGGCTGGCCACCATGCCCACGAGGCGATCAAGGGCCAGGCACAGACGTTCTTCACCGGCATCGTCGATTTCTACGATCCGGCCAAGAACACCGTGGCGTTCCTGGGTGAAGAGTTCCATGGCCCGGTCGCGTTCGCGCTGCACGGCATGATGCTGCCGCCGTTCTGGCTGACCCTGGCGGGCTTCCTGCTGGCTGCGCTGTTCTACCTGTGGAAGCCGGACCTGTCGGGCAAGGCACGCAAGACCTTCGCCCCGATCGTTTCGGTGCTGGAAAACAAGTACGGCTTCGACAAGCTGTGGATCGATGGCTTTGCCGGCGGCAGCGTCAAGCTGGGCAAGGTCTCGCGCTGGATCGACAGCAACATCGTCGACGGCGTGGTCAATCTCTCGGCACGTGTTGTGGACGTTGCAGCCGGCGTGCTGCGTCGTACCCAATCCGGTTTCCTCTATCACTACGCCTTCGCGATGATCATCGGCCTGATTGCCCTGCTGGGCGTGCTGATGCATTACCTGCGTTGATGACCTGTACGGAATAAGAAGACGTGTCGAACTGGCCTCTACTCAGTGTCCTCATCTGGCTGCCGATCATCGGTGGCGCCCTGATCCTTGCGATCCGTGATGCACAGACTGCCCGCTGGGCGTCGCTGGGCGTCGCGGTGCTCACCTTCGTTGCAAGCCTCTCGCTGCTGAGCGGCTACAACGCGGGCATCGACGGTCTGCAGTTCGTCGAGACCCATGCCTGGATCCCGGCGTACAAGATCGGCTACAACCTGGGCGTGGACGGCATTGCCGTGGCGCTGATCCTGCTGACCACCCTGGTCAGCGTGCTTGCCCTGATCGGCGCCTGGAGCGCCATCGACAAGCGCGTGAATCAGTACGTGGCGGCCTTCCTGATCCTGGAAGGCGTCACCGTCGGCATCTTCGCCGCGACGGACGCGATGCTGTTCTACGTGTTCTTCGAAGCCATGCTGATCCCGATGTTCCTGATCATCGGTGTCTGGGGCGGCCCGCGCCGCATCTACGCTGCGCTGAAGTTCTTCCTGTACACCTTCCTCGGCTCGGTGCTGATGCTGGTGGCGCTGATCTACCTGTACATGAAGGGCGGCAGCTTCCAGCTGGCCGACCTGTACGCACTGCCGCTGTCGGCCAAGGAACAGACCTGGATCTTCTTCGCCTTCCTGATCGCCTTCGCGGTCAAGGTGCCGATGTTCCCGGTCCACACCTGGCTGCCGGACGCCCACGTGGAAGCGCCGACCGCCGGTTCGGTGATCCTGGCCGCCATCGCGCTGAAGATCGGTGGCTACGGTTTCCTGCGTTTCAACCTGCCGATCGTTCCGGACGCCTCGCAGGAATGGGCGTGGCTGGTGATCGCGCTGTCGCTGATCGCGGTGATCTACGTCGGCCTGGTCGCCCTGGTGCAGGACGACATGAAGAAGCTGATCGCCTATTCGTCGATCGCGCACATGGGCTTTGTCACCCTGGGCACCTTCATCGCCCTGTGGCTGGTGCGTGAAGCCGGCAACGCCGACGCCGCCCGCCTGGGCCTGCAGGGCGCCATGGTGCAGATGATCTCGCATGGCTTCGTGTCCGGCGCGATGTTCTCCTGCGTCGGCGTGCTGTACGACCGCATGCACAGCCGCCGCATCGCCGATTACGGCGGCGTGGTCAACGTGATGCCGTGGTTCGCCACCTTCGCCATGCTGTTCTTCATGGCCAACGCGGGCCTGCCGGGCACCAGCGGTTTCGTCGGCGAGTTCATGGTCATCCTGTCGGCCTTCCAGCGTAATCCGTGGATCGCACTGGGCGCGGCCACCACCCTGATCATCGGCGCCGCCTACACCCTGTGGCTGTACAAGCGCATCTTCTTCGGCGAAGTGGCCAACAGCCACGTGGCCGAACTGAAGGACATCAACGGCCGCGAATGGCTGGTGCTGGGCGTGTTCGCCATCGGCGTGCTGGCCCTGGGCATCTACCCCAAGCCGCTGACCGACCTGATGGAGCCCTCGATCGCGAAGCTGGCGATGCAGATCGCATCCAGCAAGCTGCTGTAATTCCAGGATTTGATGATGACCACCTCGCCGCTGCTGCCATTGACCGCCGCTGACCTGCCACCGCTCGCTCCCGAGCTGGTGCTGATCGGCAGCGCCTTCGCCCTGATGATCCTCGACCTGTTCGTCAGCAACCGGAACAAGATCGTCACCCACCTGTTCTCGCTCGCTGCGCTGGCCGTGGTGCTGTTCATGCTGGCCACCGGCGTGGGCGGGCAGGGGGAGGTCTTCCATGGCATGTTCGTGCGCGATACCGCCGCGGACGTGATGAAGACCGGGATCGTGCTGCTCAGCGGCCTGACCCTGGTCTACGGCTGGCGCTATCTGCGCGACCGCAATCTGTTCCAGGGCGAGATCCCGGTGCTGATCTTGTTCGGCACTGCCGGCATGATGATCCTGGTCTCGGCCGGCAGCCTGCTGATGGTCTACCTGGGCCTGGAACTGCTGGCGCTGTGCTCCTACGCCCTGGTCGCCAGCAACCGTGAAAACGGCCTGGCCTCGGAAGCGGCGATGAAGTACATCGTGCTCGGCTCGCTGGCCTCGGGCCTGCTGCTGTACGGCATGTCGCTGATCTACGGCGCCACCGGCAGCCTGCACCTGGACGTGATCCGTGACGCCATCCCGCACTCGGAAGAGCGCGTGCTGCTGATCACCGGTGCGGTGTTCATGATCGCCGGCGTTGCCTTCAAGCTGGGTGCCGCGCCGTTCCACATGTGGCTGCCCGACGTGTACCAGGGTGCCCCGGCGCCGATCGCGCTGTTCATCAGCTCGGCACCGAAGCTGGCCGCCTTCGGCATGGCCTACCGCCTGCTGGAAATGGGCGTGGGCCCGCTGTCGACCGAACTGCAGCTGCTGATCGCCGGCCTGGCCGCGGTCTCGCTGGTCATCGGCAACCTGATGGCCATCGCGCAGAGCAACCTCAAGCGCATGCTGGCGTTCTCCACCGTCTCGCACATCGGCTTCCTGCTGATGGGCATCGCCGGTGGTGGCGCGCAGGGCTATGCAGCAGCGCTGTTCTACGCACTGGCCTACGCCATCATGTCCACCGCCGCCTTCGGCGCGATCATCGCGCTGTCGCGTGCCGGCTTTGAAGCCGAGAACATCGAGGACTTCAAGGGCCTCAATGCCCGCAACCCGTGGATGGCCGGCCTGGTGCTGTGCATCATGGCGTCGCTGGCCGGCATCCCGCCGTTCCTGGGCTTCTGGACCAAGCTGGCGGTGCTGGGCGCGGCCGTCAACGGCGGCCTGCTGTGGCTGGCCATCCTCGGCGTGCTGTGCGCCGTGGTCGGCTGCTTCTACTACCTGCGCGTCATCAAGGTCATGTACTTCGATGAGCCGGTGGGCGAGGCCATGCCGCGCAGCAACGACCGCGTGCTGGGCCTGGTGCTGGGCGTGAACGCGCTGGCGCTGCTGGCGCTGGGCCTGGCCTGGAACCCGATCATGGTCTGGTGCCAGCAGGCATTTGCGCATCTTGCATAAAAGTTGACACAAAGCTGCGCGATTCGTGTAATATGCGCAGCCTGAGTTGTCACTGCAGCGGTTCAGCCAGAATATCGTTGCGGTAGCCCTCCTCGAAAGAGCAGGGCAGCAGTTCAAACACTTCCGGTGCGGGGTGGAGCAGTCTGGCAGCTCGTCGGGCTCATAACCCGAAGGTCGCAGGTTCAAATCCTGCCCCCGCTACCAACACATCGAATCGGCGCCAACCAGTTCGATGAATGAGGAACAGCTTGCAGGTTTTGAAGTTATGCCTCATAATTCCGCTTCTGATGCGGGGTGGAGCAGTCTGGCAGCTCGTCGGGCTCATAACCCGAAGGTCGCAGGTTCAAATCCTGCCCCCGCTACCAAGTAAAGAGATCGCCTTCGAAGTCCTGCTTCGAGGGCGTTTTTCTTTGGGCCTGCGTCGTTTTCGCTGGGTTGGGGTGTGATCCCTTTTGCAGAGGTAAACGGATCTGAACCCGGGCCCGCACCCTTGACCACCCCGGTGCAGCCCCTTTGATGACCGGGCTAGGACTACCCCGGCATGGGGCCGCCGGGCGGGAGTCCGGCCCCCGCAGGTGGGGCGCCAACGGCACGCCCCCGAGG